>CAYGKX010000274.1:1323-5944 GCA_964350225.1 uncultured Rhodospirillaceae bacterium
CGGTCGGCGCCGGCGACATATGGCGGGGCGCGCAGACGCAGGTTGCCGTGGCTGGTGCGGAGGGAACGGGTGAGGAGGGAGAAGCCGAACTGGATCGGCTCCAGCCGGTCGTAATACTGCTCCGTCTCCTCGAACCAGGCCTGCGACACCTTGGAGGCACGTTGCAGGCTTTCGACCTGCGGCATGTAGTCGGCCTCGTATTTCGCCATGCCGGCCTTGATGTCGCCGGTCTCCATGATCGCACCATGAAGCTCGATGGCGTCCTCCATGGCCAGCTTGGTGCCGGAGCCGATGGAGAAATGCGCCGTGTGCACGGCGTCGCCGGCGAGGACGACATTGTCGAAGGTCCATTTCTCGCACGAGATGTTCGGGAACTGGCGCCAGTGCGACTTGTTCTTGATCATCTGCGAGCCGGGATCGACATAGTCGCGGAGCAGCTCCGCAACATAGTCCGCCGTCGCGTCCTCGTCGTCGACGGCCAGACCCGTATTGAGGAACGTCTCGTCCGTGCATTCGATGATCGCGGTCGAGCGGTCCTGCATGTAGCGATAGCAATGGGTCCGCCACAGGCCGTGTTCGTTCTCGATGAAGTGGAACGTGAAGGCCGGGAAGTTGAAGTCGCTGCCCAGCCAGACGAAGCGGTTGGGCCGGAAGTCGACCGTCGGCTTGAAATGCTCCTGGTAGGCAGTGCGGGTGACGGAGTTGACGCCGTCGGCGGCATACAGCAGGTCGCAGTCGCGCAGCTCATCCGGGTGCCGGATCAAGGTCTCGAAATGCATCTTGATGCCGAGCTCGGCGCACCGCTCCTGCATCAGGAGCAGCATCTTGTGGCGCGACATCCCGGCGAAGCCGTGGCCGGTCGAATTCAGGACCTGCCCCTTGAAGTAGATGTCGATGTCGTCCCAGTGCTCGAAACTGTCGGTGATCGCCTTGTAGGTCGGCTCGTCCGCCTCGCGGAAATTCTCCATCGTCTTGTCGGAGAACACGACGCCGAAGCCGAACGTATCGTCGTGCTTGTTCTGCTCGTAGATGTTGATCTCGGCATCCGGGAAGGACTTCTTCATCAGGATGGCGAAATACATGCTCCCCGGGCCGCCGCCCATGCAGTTGATTTTCATTGTCTTTCCTTTTCCGCCTATTCTGACCCCGTGCGCATGCTGCGCGGGGATGTGTGTCCGTTCGGCCCGACTCTCGGGCCCTGTGGCCGCTCATCCTTCGTCCTTCGACAAGCTCAGGATGAGGAGGCTCAGGACGAGGTCCTGATTTACAAGAAAGACCGCCCCTCATCCTGAGCTTGTCGAAGGGTGAGAGAAGCCGGGCGACGCCCTCGTCAGCGAAGCGCCAATCGCCGCCCGGCGCCTTGCGCTATCTCAACCGGCCGCCTTCGCGCGCTCCAATTCCTGCTGGCGCAGCCGGAACCTCTGGACCTTGCCGGTCTCCGTGCGCGGCAGCTCGTCGACGAACTCGACCGCGCGCGGATACTTGTAGGGGGCAATCTCCGCCTTCACGAAGTCCTGCAATTCCTTGACCGTTTCCGGTGTCGCATCGGCCTTGTCGCGCAGGATGATGAAGGCCTTCACGACCATGCCGCGCTGCTTGTCCGGCGACCCGACGACCGCACAATCCGATACTTTCGGATGGTCGAGGAGAACCGTTTCGACCTCGGGTCCGCCGATGTTGTAGCCGGCCGAGATGATCATGTCGTCGGCGCGGGCGACGTACCAGAAATAGCCGTCCTCCTCCTGGCGGTACTGGTCGCCCGGCAGGTTCCAGCCGTTCTTCACATAGCCCTGCTGCCGCTCGAGGTTGTCGAGATAGCGGCAGCCGGTCGGGCCTCGCGTGGCTAGGAGCCCTTCGGCCGGGGCCGGCAGGATGTTGCCCTCCTCGTCCATGATGCAGGCCTCGTAGCCCGGGATCGCCTTGCCGGTCGCGCCGGGTCGAATGCCGTCGCCCGCGGCCGAGACGAATATGTGGATCATCTCGGTCGAGCCGAGGCCATCGATGATCTTGATGCCGGTCGCATCCTCGAACGCCTCGAAGGTCGGCAACGGCAGGGTCTCGCCGGCCGAAACACACTGTTTCAGGGTCGCCAGGTCGATGCCCTCGTCACGGATCTTGTCGGCCAGAACGCGGTACATCGTCGGCGCCGTGTACAGTGTCGTGCAGCCGTATTTCCGGATGAGCTCCAGGAGGCCGTCCGGCGACGGCGGGCCGGGGTAATAGACGACCGAGGCGCCGGTGCGCAGCGGAAAGCAGAGCTGGGCACCGAGGCCGAACGTGAAAGCCAGCGGCGGCGTCCCGACATAGATATCGTCCGGGCTGGGCGTATAGACGTAGCGCGGGAAGCAATCGCACATGGCGAGCACGTCGCGGTGGAAATGCATCGTGCCCTTGGGCTGACCCGTGGTGCCGGATGTGAAGGCGATCAGCGCCATGTCGTCTGCCGCCGTGTCCACGGCGTCGAAGCCTTTGGGCTTGTCCTGGATCATCCGGTCGACCGACGCCGTCTCGGGCTCCAGGCCCGTCGCCGAAAAGAACTCGAGATGTTCGAGGATCGGCGCGATCTCCTTGCAGCGCTCCGCCTCCTCGGCGAGCGCGATGTCGCACAGGCTGTGCCGGATCTGGGCCTTCTCGACCATGTAGGCGAGTTCCCGGCCGCGCAGGAGCGGCATCGTCGCGACGACGACCCCGCCCGCCTTGAGAATGGCGAGCCAGGATGCCGCCATGCCCGGATTGTTGGGCCCGCGCAGCAGCACCCGGTTCCCCGGCACCAGTCCCATGTCCTCGACCAGCACCCGCGCGATCGCGTCGGAATAGTCTTTCAGCTCGCTGTAGGTCCAGCTGTGGTCGCCATAGCGGATCGCCACCCGGTCGCCCCAGCCGTTCCGTTCGATCATGTTGTCGAGCAGTTCCAGCGCGACATTGAACCGGTCGGGATAGGCCGCGAGTTCCGGTACGCCGGAAAAGTCCAACTGCGGCCAAAGCTCCTTCGGCGGCAGGTTGTCGCGGGCAAAGGTGTCGACATGCGCGGTCCTGCCGTCACCGGGTGCGAAAGGGGCGGTGCGCGGTGCTTCCTTGTCCATCATTGCTGCTCCCTCTTCCGTGGCCGTCAGCCGTTCGCCATCGTCTGGCCGGCGATGACGAGTTTCTGAATTTCGCTGGTGCCCTCATAGATGCGCAGGGCGCGGATCTCCCGGTACAGCTCCTCGACCGGATTGCCCAGGACGACGCCAAGGCCGCCGTGGATCTGCACGGCCTCGTCGATCACCTCCTGGGCACTGTCGGTGGCATAGAGCTTCGCCATCGCGCTTTCGCGCGTGACCCGAACCTGCTTCACGTCCTTCGTCCAGGCGGAGCGATAGACGAGCAGCGCCGCGGCGTCGATCTTCACCGCCATGTCGGCGATCTTGGCCTGAATGAGCTGGAAGTCGGCGAGGGCCTTCCCGAAGGCCTCGCGTGCCTTCGCGAAGGCGGCCGCCTCGTCCAGCGCGCGACGGGCAAAGCCGAGCGCCGCGGCGCCGACCGAGGTGCGGAAGATGTCCAGGGTCGCCATGGCGATCTTGAACCCCTCGCCGGGCGCGCCCAGCAGATGGCTGGCGGGGACTCGGCAATCCTCAAAGGACAGGGTCGCAAGCGGGTGCGGGGCGGAAACCTGGATGCGGTCGGCGATCTTCAGGCCCGGATTGTCGGCCTCGACCACGAAGGCGGACAGGCCCTTCGCACCCGGCGCCTCGCCCGTGCGCGCGAAGACGACATACTGGTCCGCGATCCCGCCATTGGAAATCCAGGTCTTGCGCCCGTTGAGGACGAAATGATTGCCGTCGCGGTCGGCCGTCGTGCGCATGGCGGCCACGTCCGACCCGCCTTCCGGCTCCGACAGGGCGAAGGCGGCGATCCGGTCGCCACGGCAGACCGCCGGCAGATAGGCGTCCTTGATCTCGTCCGATCCGGCGAGGGTAATCGACCCCGTGCCGAGGCCCTGCATGGCGAAGGCGAAGTCGGCGAGCCCGGTGTGGTAGGCCATCGTCTCCCGGATGATGGCGAGCGAGCGCACGTCGAGGCTCTCATGCGCCCCGCCGTGTGAGGCCGGCACTGCATAGCGCAGCCAGCCGCCATCGGCCAGGGTCGCGACCAGCTTCCGGCAGATGTCGTCGACATCGGTCTTGCCGTGGGCCTCGGCCGCGATCGGCGCGATGCGCTCGTCCGCCCAGGCGCGCAGTTCCCGCGCGAGGGTCCGGTGATGGTCCTCGAAGAAGGGCCAGTCGAGAAAGGAACTGTCAGCCATCCTCAGTCGCCCTCGAAGACCGGGCGCTGCTTGGCGACGAAGGCGTCGAAGGCGCGCTGGAAATCCTGGGTCTGCATGCAGATGGCCTGGGCCTGGGCCTCGGCTTCGATGAACTGGTCGATGCCCATGTTCCATTCCTTGTCGAGCATCGTCTTCGTCATGCCGTTGGCGAAGCTCGGGCCGTCGGCCAGCTTGGCGGCGAAAGCCTGGGCCGCCGCGAGGATCTCGTCGCCCGGGACGATCCGGTTGTAGAAGCCCCAGCGCTCCGCCTCCTCGGCCTTCAGGGGACGGCGGGTGAAGAGGAGCTCCGCGGCGCGGCCCTGGCCGACGATCCTC
>CAYGKX010000275.1:0-2579 GCA_964350225.1 uncultured Rhodospirillaceae bacterium
TCGCGTCGATCACGGCCAGAAGCGCGTAATAGGCCAGGCCGAGGCACAGGATGGCGGCGAACAGGTCGATGGCGAACTCGATGCCGCGGGACACGTTGTCCGGCACGGCCGACAGGACGAGGTCGACGCGAATGTGCGCGCCAAGCCGCAACACCCAGGGAGCGGCGATGAAGACGCTGATGTAGAGGGCGTATTCCATCACTTCGTGCATGCCGGGCAGGTTGCCCCACTGCAGCTCCCGCAGCAGAAGGTCCCCGGCAATGGCGAGGGCGAACAGGCCGAGAAGGACGCCCGAGAGGTTCCCGACGATCGCGTGGAGGGCGCCGAGCCAGCGCTCCGCCGCCCGCCAGCCGCGGCCGACCAGCATCCAGAAGAGCAGCGCGCCGCCGGCAACGAGCAACAGGATCTGGATCCAGACCGGCAGGAACTCCAGCCGGTCGGAATCGAACACCGCGGCGAAGACCCAATTGAGCCCGAGGAGAAACGGCACGATGACGCAGGCGGTGCCGACCAGGGCGCCGATGGCCATGGCCAGAGTCGCGCCGAGTGGCCGCGGGGGGCCGCTATCGGCGGAAGCGTCAGTCGAAGGGGGTGCGGACAAGTCGGTCATGGAATGACGACGGACCGCTCACCGGGGCGGCGGTCCTCAGGACAGGGTGCCCGGCCCGGGCCGAAAGACCCGGGCCGGCTCGAGCGGATCGCCGTTTACTTGGCGAAGTATTTGCGCAGCTCGGGGCCGTGCTTGGGGCTGACCTTGTTGACGCCGGCCCAGCCGGCATCGCGGGCGGCCTTCAGCCAGGCCTCCCGGTCGGCGCCCTTGAACTCGATCACCTGAATGCCCCACCCGTCCTGCTTCTTGCGCCAGACGGCAACGGCGGCGGCATCCTGCTCCATGCCCTGCTTCTCGAACTTCATCGCCGCGGCGGTCAGGACCGCCTGGGCCTTCTTGTCCAGGCGCTTCCAGGTCCGCAGGTTGACCAGAAGCTCGATGTCGGCGTCATAGAAGCCGGGGTCGACCCGAAAGCCGGTGACCTTTTCCCACCCCGGCTGCAGGCCGGTGACCGGCCAGCCGTAGCCGTTGACGGTCTTGTTCTCCATCAGGGTGTAGACCTCGGCCAGGGTGGAGAACTGGGTCGTCGCGCCGATGGACTGGAAGAAGTTACGGTAGATCGGCGCCACGCGCAGATGCAGGCCCTTCAGGTTCGGCTTGTCGATCTTCTTGTCTTTGGCGAGATACAGGTGGAACTGCGTGCCGTAGTGCAGCCTTGCCAGAACATACATGTTCTTCGCCGCGTGCAGCTTCTGCATGTATTCCCAGCCGCCATTCTTGCGCAGCTCGGTCGGCGACACTTCGGTCAGCTTCCAGGCGTCCGCCTCGGGCAGCACGTTCTGGTAGTAGGCGCCGGTGATGCTGACGATGTCGTAGAGGCCGCGGGTCATCTTCTGGACGACTTCCAGCGGGCTGCCGATTTCCGGCGCGCCGCCGAGATACTGGATGCGCACCACGCCCTTGCCGGTCTTGTTGACCTCGTCGATGAAGCCGGCCACCCGGCGCGAAAAGTAGGACCCCTTGGGGAATCCGCTCACGGCACGCAGTACGGCCTCGCGCGCCTCGACCTTTTGCGGCGCCAGCCCGGCGACAAGGGCGACACCCGCAGCCGCCAGGACAAGGCGACCTGTAATCGATGCTTTCATGATACTCCTCCCTCCCAAACGAACGTAGCACTCACGCCACATCGTAGTGGAAACATTACTGACAGCTTCAGGTTTGTGCAATCTCATATTTTTACATTTATGTAAAATCTAATAGTCATTAGGTTGTCGGCACTCACTTGATCGTTTGCTTTAGATATGAAATTTTTAGACTTCAACTAAATGGACCGATCGGGAGCGGGTAAGAGCATGGAAATCGCTGTTCTGGGTGGTGGGCACGGATGCTACGCGGCGGCGGCCGACATGGCGGAGGCGGGTCATCGGGTTCGCTTCTGGCGGCGGGACGCCGCCGCACTGGCGCCGGTCCTCCAAAGCGGCTCGATCGCCGTCAAGGATGCCAAGGGGCGTCGCGACGTCGCGATCCCGTTACCGACGACGGATCTCGCCGAGGCGGTCGCCGGCGCCGACCTGATCCTCATCCCGCTGCCGGCGACGGCGCAGGCGGGGCTGTTTCCGCACCTGGCGCCGCTCCTGACCGACGGGCAGGTCATCTACCTGCCGCCGGGAACCTTCGGCTCCTTCATGCTTCTCAAGGCGATGCGCGACGCCGGCAACGGCGCGGATGTCGTGTCGGCTGAGACCGGCACGCTTCCGTGGCTCTGCCGCAAGCACGGCCCGGCGGAGGTCCAGATCAGCGTCCGCGCGACACGTCTGCCGACCGGCGCTTTCCCGGCACGGCTTTCCGACCACGCCTTTGCGACGATCCGCCAGGCTTTCCCCTCGATCGAGCCGATCGCGGACGCCCTTGACGGCGCCCTGATGAACGCGGGTCCGATCATCCATCCGCCGCTCATCATCATGAATGCCGGGCCGCTCGAGCATTTCGAAGCGTGGGATATCCATAACGAGGGCACGCAGCCCTCGAT
>CAYGKX010000275.1:2589-4181 GCA_964350225.1 uncultured Rhodospirillaceae bacterium
GCCCCAGGGCGGCCGCAAGCATCCGCACCAGGAGTTCATCCAGATCGACACCACCAACATCCTCTTCATCTGCGGCGGCGCCTTCGCCGGGATCGACAAGATCATCGAGTCCCGGGCCGGCGCCAACGGCGTGGGCTTCGGTGCCGACATCCGCCGGACCACCGACAAGCTGGACGCGGAGCGCATCGCGATCCGCGAGGCGATGGGTTATGGCGAGCCGCACTTTCCGCTGATCAACCACTATGACGACGATCTCGAGGAGTGGATGTACGGCAACAGCTCCCACGAGCGGCTGACGGACAGCGGCGATTGGCGGGAGAAGATCGAGCTGACATCCCACCGCTACATGCTGGAGGATGTCGAGACCGGTCTCGCCTTTCTCGTGTCCTGTGCCGACTATGCCGGGGTCGACGCGCCTGTGGCGCGTGGCCTCTTGGCGATCGGCGGCGCGATTTCCGGGCGCGACGTTCGCGAGACGGGCCGGACCTTGACCAACCTGGGACTTGCCGGCAAGTCGCCGGAGGAACTGAAGGCGCTTCTCGCCCAGGGTCTGCCCGCATGAGCGGCGATCTCGGTAACGGCGGCCTGGACAGAATCGTCTGCATCGGGGCCGGCCGCATGGGCCGGGGGATGGCGCATGTGTTCGCCTATTCCGGGCTGCCGGTGACCCTCGTCGATTTCAAGGCCCGCCCGGCTGAGGACATGGAGCGGCTGACCGCCGAGGCATTCGAGGAGATCCGGGGCAGCCTGGGGTTCATGCGAGATGCCGGCTTTATGACCGAGGGGCAGATCGAGGCGGCAATCGCCCTGGTCTCGGTCGTCGGCCTCGATGCCGCAGACGACGCCATCGCCGAGGCGGACCTCCTGCTGGAGGGCGTGCCGGAGACCCGGGAGGCCAAGGCCGACGCGCTCGGCAGGATGAGCGCCGTCGCCCGCCCGGATGCGATCATCGCCTCGACCACCTCGACCATGCTGGTGACGGAGCTGCAGGATCTCGTCACCGGGCCGGAGCGATTCCTCAACTCGCACTTCCTCAATCCCGCTTACATGATCCCGCTGGTCGAGATCAGCCCCGGGCCGACGACCGATCCCGACGCCGTCGACCGCCTGGAGGCGCTGTATCACTATTGCGGCAAGGTGCCTGTTCGCTGTGCGGCCTCGCCCGGCTACATCATCCCGCGGCTCCAGTCGCTTCTCATGTCGGAGGCGGCGCGCATGGTGCATGAAGGCGTCGCCACCGCCGAGGATATCGACAAGGCCATCATGTACGGCTTCGGCCCGCGCTATTCGACGATGGGCGCAATCGAGTTCATCGACTGGGGCGGCGTCGATATCATGTATTACGCCTGCAACTACATGGCCAAGGCGCTGGACAGCCCGCGTCACGCCCCGCCGCCCGAGATCGAGCAGATGATGGCCGATGGCCGGCGCGGCATGCGGGAAGGGCAAGGCTACTACGACTTCCGGAACATGGATGTCGAAGCCTTCAAGCGCGGCAAGCTGGAACGGTTCGTCAGCCTTCTGAACGCCCTGGGCCAGATCCCCGACCCAAAGGTCTAGGCTCACACCTCCGCTGACCGAACCCGCCAGAT
>CAYGKX010000275.1:4233-5929 GCA_964350225.1 uncultured Rhodospirillaceae bacterium
CTTCCGGGGGAGGAGAGGCCGGGCAGTCGCACGGCCGTGCGCAAGTGCCGGGGTTCCGCCTCTCGCGATACCGCAAAGGTCCGCCGACGCGGCCCGGGGGAGGCCGCCGGGTGGGTCATACTCTCGTCTGATAAGATGATAATGCGTCGCATTCGCATTGATTTGTCGGTACGCGCATCCAATCTCTGGTCCGACAAGGATCAGTGATACCCGGACAGGAGCAGACAGAATGCCGGATACCGGCCAGCCGCGCCGCAAGAGAACCCCCAGATTTGCCGAGGTCGCCCGCTGCGAAGACCTCACGCCGCACATGCGCCGGATCGTCTTCACGGGCCCCGAGCTCGCGAACTTCCCCGAGGACCGGAACGGCGGCAACATCAAGCTCTTCTTCCCCGAGCCGGGCTGGACGGTCGACGACCTTCGCGCCGAATTTGCCGCCGACCGGCGACCGACCGTCCGCACCTACACGGCGCGCCGCTACGACCCCGCCGCCAACGAACTGCTCGTGGACTTCGTGATCCATGCCGACGGCGGGCCGGCCAGCAGCTGGGCCGCCGCCGCCCGGCCGGGGGATTTCCTCGCCATTGCCGGCCCGTCCGACAAGAAGCTGGTGGCGCTCGACGCCGACTGGTTCCTGGTCGCGGCCGACATGAGCGCCATGCCCGCCGCCTGCGCGGCCCTGGAGGAACTGCCGGCGGACGCCCGGGGGCAGGTCTTCTTCGAGATCCCGAGCCCTGCCGACGAGATGCCTGTCGCGACGCCGGAAGGCATGTCGGTCACATGGCTGGTCCATGACGACCCGCACCGGCCGAGCCGGCATCAGCTCGACGCGATCCGCGCGATGCCGTGGCCCGGGGGACGCCCGAGTGTCTTCGTTGCCGGCGAATCGGGAGCCGTGAAGGCGATCCGCGAACATCTCCTGGGCGAGGGCAAGGTCGCGAAAGAAGACGCCTATTTCTCCGGCTACTGGAAGATCGGCCTCATCGAGGACGAACATCAGGTGGAGAAGCGCCGCGAAGCGGCAGAAGCGGCATAGGCGCCGTCTCTTCCGGCCCGGCTCAGATCAGCCGCTTGTACATGAGTGTCGTGGCCTCCAGACGATCGTCGGACGGGTGGCGACAATAGTCCGGGATCGTTCCCGCCGTATCATAGCCGATGGAGCGATAGAGCGGCTCCGCCACGTCGCCACTTCGCGTGTCGAGGGTCAGGAGCGTGCGGCCTCGACGGACCGCTTCCGCCTCCAGCGCCGTCATCAAGGCGCGCGCGATGCCGCGCCGCCGTGCCTCCGGGTGAACCAGCAGTTTCGCGACGTCGGCCCTGTGCGCCTGGTTGGGGAAGGCGGCGAGACCGAGTTGCACCGTTCCGATTACCCGCGCGCCCAGACGCGCGACCCACAGCAGGGTCGACCCAGATCGCACGGCCGGCAGGACGCGGTCCCGCCAGAACGTCGTCGCTTCTTTTCGTGAAAAGGGCAGAACGAACCCGACGCTCGCGCCGGCCCGGACGCAGTCGTGGAGGAGGAGGCCCAGTGGCTCGATCTCCATCTCCAGCGCTCGATCCGCAAGACGCTCGATGAAGACCTGATCGCTGGGGGCAGGGGGCACGTCCATCGCCGGCTCCCCTTCTAGACGATGAACAGGAAATAGCGGGCGCCGCTATCGGCCGGCGTTTCGAAGGCACTTGGCCCGTCGAGGCG
>CAYGKX010000276.1:0-2642 GCA_964350225.1 uncultured Rhodospirillaceae bacterium
GCCTCGTCGACCGCGCGCTTGTTATCGTCCAGCGCGGCGGCTCGGCCAGCGGCATCTGCGGCCGGGAACATGCCGCCGCGGCAGAGGCCGGAGACCTTGAGGCCCGCGTCGCGGATCAGGCGCGCCGCGTTGGCGACACCGCACTCGGCCAGCTTGTCGCGCCAGGGGGCGATGCCGCCGATGCCGTGGCGGGCGCAGCCCTCGATGCATTGCTCCAGGGTCCACTGCTCCCGGACGGTCGCGGTGTTAAGCGCCATCAGGCTCGCGTCGGCGGAGAGGTCGCGCAGGGTCTGGCCACTCATCGTCACGCCACCCCGCGAGTCGTCATGATCGCGCCCATCCGGGCCGCCGCCATGTCGGGATCGCGGAGCAGCCCGGCCTTGTCGGCGAGGCGGAAGAGTTCCGCCAGGTGCCGGGTGGAGCGGGTACTTTCCTGACCGCCGACCATGGTGAAATGGGCCTGGTGCCCGTTCAGGTAGGCCATCAGGACGACCCCCGTCTTGTAGAACCGAGTCGGCGCCTTGAAGATGTGGCGGGACAGCGGAACGGTCGGCGCCAGGATGTCGGCATAGCCCGCCATGTCCTGCTTCGCCATCGACACCAGCGCCGCGCTCGCCGCCGGCGCGATGGCGTCGAAGATACCGAGGAGCGCGTCGGAATAGCCCTCCTCGTCGCCCGCGATCAGGTCGGGGTAGTTGAAGTCGTCGCCGGTATACATGCGCACGCCGTCCGGCAGGCGCCGGCGCATGACGATTTCCTTCTTGTCGTCGAGGAGCGAGATCTTCACGCCGTCGACCTTCGCGGCGTGGGCGCCGATCACGTCCAGCGCGACGTCCATCGCCGCCATGTGGTCGTCCTGGCCCCAATAGCCTTCAAGGGCCGGGTCGAACATCTCGCCGATCCAATGGATGATCACCGGCTCTTTCACCTGGGAGAGGATGCGGCCGTAGACCGCCTCGTAGTCGGCGGGGCCGGTCGCGCAGGCGGCGAGCGCGCGGCTCGCCATCAGGATGATGCGCCCGCCGGCCGCCTCGACGGCAGAGCATTGTTCCTCGTAGGCGCGGATTACGTCGTCGACCGTGACGTCCGGGCCGGGCGTGAGATGGTCGGTGCCGGCGCCGCAGGCGATCAGCGCCTCGCCGTCGAAGGCCTGGGCGGCGGCGACGGAGCGGCGGATGAGCTCCAGCGACGTCGGCCAGTCGAGGCCCATACCGCGCTGGGCGGTGTCCATCGCCTCGGCGACACCCAGGCCGAGGGACCAGAGATGCTCCCGGTAGGCGAGGGTCGCGTCCCAGTCGAGCGCCGGGCTCAGCCAGGGGTCGTTGTCGGCCAGCGGGTCGGCGACGACATGGGCGGCGGAATAGGCGATCCGGGGCAGGGCGCCGCCGTCATAGGCCGGAAAGGCGCGCGGGGCGGAGATCTCGTATCGTTCTGTGCCGCCGGCCTCGGTCGGCAGGGTGACGCTCGCCATCGATCAGGCCTCCAGGTCGGGAATGTCGATCCAGCGCCGCTCCTGCCAGCTCTTGTAGCCGAGCTCGGCGAGCTGCACGCCCTTGGCGCCGGACAGGAGGGTGTAGTTCCACGGAGTATCCTCGTAGAGGTGGCGGATATAATCCTCCCACTGCGCGCGGAAGCCGTTGCCCCAGGCCTTGTTGTCCGGCACCTCCTGCCAGGTGTTCAGGAAGTCGATGGTCTGCGGCACGTCGGGGTTCCAGACCGGCTTCGGCGTCTGTACGCGGGCCTGCGAGAAGCAGCGGGTCAGGCCGGCCACGGCCGATCCATGGGTGCCGTCGACATGGAAGGTTACGAGATCGTCCCGCCGCACCCGGGTGCACCAGGAACTGTTGATCTGGACGACGATCCCGCCCTCCAGCTCGAAGGTCGCGTAGGCGGCGTCGTCGGCGTCCGCGTCATAGCGGTTGCCGTTCTCGTCCCAGCGGTCGGGGATGTGGATGGCGCCCAGGCAGCTCACCGCCTTGACCGGCGCGATGGTGTAGTCGAGCACGTAGCGCCAGTGGCACAGCATGTCGAGGATGATGCCGCC
The DNA here is from genome assembly GCA_964350225.1 of uncultured Rhodospirillaceae bacterium. GTDB lineage: Bacteria > Pseudomonadota > Alphaproteobacteria > Bin65 > Bin65 > CAYGKX01. The sequence continues at coordinate 2,045 of CAYGKX010000276.1, forward strand.
GCCCTCGTCCTTCTTGTAGTTCCAGGACGGCCGCTGCGCCTCCTGCCAGTCGCCCTCGAACACCCAGTAGCCGAATTCGCCGCGGACGGAGAGGATGCGGCCGAAGAAGCCCGAGTCGCGCAGCATGCGGAGCTTGAGGAGGCCGGGCAGCGACAGCTTGTCGTGCACGACCCCGCCCTTGACGCCCTTGGCGTTGGCGGCACGGACGATCTCCATAGCGTCGTCGAGCGACTCGGCGATCGGCTTCTCCGTGTAGATATCCTTCCCGGCGTCGATGGCCTTGAGGAGCAGTTCCTTCCGCATCTGCGTCGTGGCCGCGTCGAAGAACAGGCGGTCGTCGGGGTTGGCCAGCGCCGCATCGAGGTCGGTCGTCCAGCGCTCGACCCCGTGGGCCCTGGCCAGCGCTTCGACCTTCTCGGCATTGCGGCCGACCAGGATCGGGTCGGGCATGACCGTGTCGCCCGACGGCAGCCGGACGCCGCCGTCCGCGCGGCGGTGATCACCGCGGCCTCGCGTTGCGCGCCCGAGGAGCTGCAGGACACGATCCTGTTCGCGATCGCCGACGACGACGCCGCGGTGCGCGCCGCGGCGCTCGTCG
>CAYGKX010000276.1:2652-5890 GCA_964350225.1 uncultured Rhodospirillaceae bacterium
TCGCCCGACGGCAGCCGGACGCCGCCGTCCGCCCGGATCGCGAGGATCGAGCGGATGAGATGCTGGTTCATGCCCATGCGCCCGGTGACGCCGTTCATGATGATGCCAAGCCTGTGCTGGGTCATGGGAGGCTCCTGGTCCTTACTGCGATGTCTTGTCGTTGAACGAAGTTGATGGTGTTGGGACCGCTATCGCGACCACGTCCGTCCCCTCCCCCTTCCCAAGGGGGAGGGTCAGGGAGGGGGATTGTCCGCGCCGGATACCGTCGTCGGAGAACTCAGCGCCCGTCGCGTCGCATCCCCCTTTCCGGCTCTCCCCCTTGGGCCGGCTCTCCGCCTTGGGCCGGCTCTCCCCCTTGGGCCGGCTCTCCCCCTTGGGAAGGAGGAGAGGGAAGGTAGTCATTCCGTCGCTCGGTGCAGCACAGAACGGCATCGGCTTATGACGTCCCATATTGCGGCGCCGCCATCGGGCGCATTGTGTCGAAATCCGGCTGTGCCGCGAGGGCGAAGCCGGGGGTGGCCAGTGAGCCGAGGGCGATCCGGCCGTCGCGGATGTCCAGGCAGGCGCGGCCCTCGACCCGGCGGTACAGGTCCGGGTGGGCGTTGACAAAGGCGTCCTGCTCGGCCTCCGGCGCGCCGGCCATGCCGTGGACATAGTGGTGGCCGTTCCGCTCCACATGCCCGATCCCGAGGAGGGAAACGAGCGCCAGATCCTGCTGCACGCCGACGCCGGCCTGGCAGGTCAGGTCCTCCGCGCTCATGAAGGGCCGGACGACGCCGCCCTCGTGCGACCAGCTCTCGCAGCGGGCGGCGTTGAGGATCGACTTGTAGAGCCCCTTGCAGCATTTGGAGGAGATGCCGAGATAGCCGCGTTCCCGCCCGAGCCGGAAGCTGTCGTAGCTGTCGTCGGATTCGTCGAGGATGACCGGCCGGACTTCCGAGAGCGCGGAGACGTCCCGGTCGAGCGCGGCGGCCCGCCGGATCGGCTGCTCGATGAACATGACCGATTCGGCGAACCGCTCAAGGCTCGGCACGGCTTCCATCGCGCGCCACAGCTCGATCACCCCGTCCGCGTCGTCATACTGCTCGTTGCCGTCGAGGGAGACGAAATACGGGTCTTCGGACCGGTCGAGGACGGCGGCGATGGCGCGCAGCCGCTCGATGTCGGGGCCGACCTCGCCCCGGACCTTCACCTTGAAATAGCGGTGGCCGTAGGTCGCGACGACTTCCTCCAGGGTCTCCGGCAGGCCGTCGTTCAGCCGGGCCTCGGGTGCCTGGTCGGCGGCGGTCAGCGGGTCGACCATGCCGACCGTATGGCGCGCCTCGATATCCGCGCCCGGCGCGAGGCCCGCGAGGAAGCCATCGAGATCGAAGCCGGAAAGGTCCGGCGTCAGGGCGCCGGGGAGGAGGCCGATGGCATTCGTCCGGATCGCCTGGGCGAACGGCATGTCGAGCAGCCGGCAGAGGCCGTCGAGGACCGCGCGGTCGAGCAGCGCCGCGCCGAAGCCGGTCGTCAGGGCATTCAGGCCGCGATCCGCGCCGGCGGCGACAAGGTCCGGATAGGTCGCGGCGACAAGCCCGAAGGCCGTCTGGGCGCCGGCACCCTTGTAGGCCTCGGCGGCGAGGGCGCAGGCGGTGCGCAGCTGGTCGAAATTGTCCTCGTTCGACAGGGCCTCGTTCTTGTCGAACCATTTCGGCACCATCAGTTCCGCGCCCGTGCCCCAGGCCGAGCGGCCGTCCGCCGCCTCCAGCCGGACCCGGACGAAGGCCTGCGGCGCCTCCTCCAGGGTGACGACGCCGAAGCGGAAGGGGAGACGCAGGCGGACGTCGCGTTCGTAGAGCGCGACCTCCCGAACCGTGATCGTTGGGGCGTTCATATTCGGACCTCCGCCGGCAGGCCTTCGAGAATTCCTTTCAGGTATCCGATTGCCCGGGCCGCGACGGCGGGGCCGGTGGGTTCGTAGACGAAGGGCTCGACCGCGACTGTCCCGTCATAGCCGTTGCGGGCGAGGGCCGCGAGGATCGGGCCGAAGGCGGTCGTTCCCTGCCCGGGCGCCGAGCCGTCGGCGTCGTTGACCTGGATATGGGCGATGGAGCCGGTGGGCAGCCATGTGTCGATCAGGTCGGGCACCGGAATCTCCTCGGCCTGCAGGGCCGCCTTGGTGTCGATCATCGTCCGCAGGCCGGGGCTGCCGATCTCGTCGACCAGCGCCGCCGTCTCGGAGACCGTGTTGAGGTGGTTGGTCTCCGCCGGCCCCAGAGGCTCCACGCAATAGGTCACGCCGGCATCCTCCGCAGCCCGCGCCATCCGCTCGAAGTAGTCCCGGGCCCGGGATCGTGCGGCCTCTCTCGCGACCGGTTCGTCGGGCAGCTGGCGCTGCTTGGGCGACCCGTGGACGAGAACCGATCCGCCCAGTTCGGCGCAGAGGAGGACAAGGCCGCGTCCGACCTCCATCGTCGCCTGCCAGGCGCCGTCGTCCTCCGTTGTGATCGACAGGCCCGGCGGCGTCACCATCAGCCAGTGAAGCCCGGTGATGGCGATCCCGGCATCGTGCGCCTCCCGCCGGAGTGCCGCGATGACCTGGCGCGGCAGGGCGTGTGGCGCGTCGCCCACAGTGAAGGGCGCCAGTTCCAACCCGTCATAGCCGAGCGACGCCGCGAAACGGCATTGCTCGCCAAAGGGCATGTCGCCGAGGACTTCGTTGCAGAGGGCTAGCCGCATGACGGAAACGACGGTTCGCTTATAGTTGTAACTATTCAGTTACTTTTATGCCGGGCCAGGTCGACGGTCAAGCCTCCCGACGACGTTTGTCACATTCCCCGGTCGCGTTTCGCAAAGCCGGGTGTGAGCGCGTCGACCCCGCGACCCACGGCCCGGCGGACGCCGCCGAAACTCAGCAGCACGACCAGCAGGGTCAGGACGCAGATCACTGCGCTGATCGGCCGGGTGAAGAAGGGCTCCAGGTCGCCGCCGGTCAGGGTCAGGGCGCGGCGCAGGCTCTTGTCCAGGATGGGGCCGAGCACGATGCCGAGGACGAGCGGCGCCATGGGATAATTCATCTGGCGCAACGCGAAGCCAAGAATGCCGAAGCCCAGCATGACCCAGATGTCGAAGATGCGGTTCGTGATGGCGTAGGGGCCGATGACGCAGAGGACGAAGACGACGGGCATCAGCCGTTCGCGCGGGACGTACAGGACCTTCATCAGTGGCCGGGTGATCATCAGGCCGAAGACCAGCA
>CAYGKX010000277.1:0-5883 GCA_964350225.1 uncultured Rhodospirillaceae bacterium
GGCCGAGGTCTGCGAATGCGCGGTGGGCACGGTGAAAAGTCGCGTCGCCCGCGCCCGGGCCCGGCTGGCGTCGCTTCTCAATGGTGAGGAAAAGCTGCCCGCCCTGGCCGACACCCGAAAGACCGCCGACGAGCTGGCGGCGGGCCTGACGCCCGAAAGCTTGGAGAAATTGACCCCGCTTCGATGACGACGGAGACGAGCCAGAAACCGCGCCGCCGCGAGACGTCGCTCCGGCGGCGGCTGATCCTTCTGCTCGCCCTGGCGATCCTGCCCATCGGCCTCGTCGGGGTCATCACGGCGATCTACAGTTACGAGAGGGAACGGCAGGATTTTCTGAAGGACGTGGAGCTGCTGGCGGATTTCGTCGCCAGCGAACGCGACAAGCAATTGACGGGCGCCTATTCCGTTCTGGTCGCCATCACCTCGCGCTTCGATGCCGCCACTGCCCGGACGCCGGCATGCCGTCTCGGCATGAAAAGGACCCTGGACGCCCTACCGACCTACACGAACCTCGCCTATCTGGATGCAAGAGGCGATCTCGTCTGCGCGGCGTTCGGATCCGAGAAACGTCTCAACTTCGCGTCCGCTCCCTGGTTCAGGTCGGCCCTCGCCGGGCAGAACTTGTCAATCGGCCACGACCGGACGGCCCGCGGCTCACGGCGGCGAGTCGTGGTTCTGACCATCCCGGTCCGTTCCGCGAAAACGCGTATCGACGGCGTGATGGGGGCAAGCATTGCCCTGCAGAAGATGCGCGAGATGCCGGAGGCGCTGCGCGGGCAGGAGGACGCCAGGACGGCAATCCTCGACCCGGTCGGGAAGCTCATTGTCGCCGCCGGCGCGGGCGTGCCCGACTGGCTGCCGGCCGCCGAACGCCTGCGCGTGGCCCTATCCCGGCCCGCCAGCATTTTCATGGCGGAAACCAGGGGCGGCGAAAGGTACATGTACGCGACGCGGCGGATCGCCCTGGACCGGGCCGTGTCCATCCTGGCCATCCCGGCCGAGACCCGGGAGCGCTCCATCTGGCTGAATTTTGCCGGCGTGGCCGCCCTGCCCATTCTGATGTGGATATCCGCCATCGCCGCGGCCTGGTTCGGGCTCGACCGGCTCGTCGTCGGGCCGCTGACACGCCTCCGCCGGGTGGCGCGCGCCTATGCATCCGGCCATCTGAGCTATCGAGAGCCCGAGAACGAACGGGCCGCCCGGGAGTTCCGCGACCTCACGCGGGACTTCAACAAGATGGCCGGCGCCGTGCAGGAGCGAACCAAGGCCCTTGAGGATTCCCTCGAACAAAACCGTTCGCTGGTCCGCGAGATACACCATCGCGTCAAGAACAACCTTCAGCTCATCGCCAGCATCCTGAATGCCCGGGCACGGGCGACGACGGACGAGGATGAGAAGGAATTGCTGGCCGAGATCGGCAACCGCGTCCGGGCGCTCGCCATCGTGCATGCAGAATACCGCGGCCCCGATCAAGGCATGGCGATCGATCTCGGGCAGGTCCTGGAGACGATGGTGGCCCAGCATCGCGCCACCTTCGGCGAGGAATTTCTCCGGATTGTGCTGACCGCGGACGACCCCTGCTGGGTCAGCATCGACGATGCCGTCCCGTCGGCTCTGCTGGTCAGCGAACTCTTGAGCGCCGCCAGAGAGGGGGGCGAGGCCGACGAACCCGGCCTTGTGACGATCGACCTCGATTGCGCCCCTGACCAGGCGAGCCTGACCATCGAAATGCGGATGCAGGAAGCCGACAGGCTCGCCAATCCGCGCGCAACCGTCACCGGGCGCCTGATCGACGCCCTGTCCCGCCAGATCTCCGCAACCGTGGATCCGATCGACAGCGAGCGTATGCGGGTACGCGCCATCCTGACGATATCCGACCCGAACATCGCCCCTGACTGATAGCGGCCGGGGCTGATTGCGGCCGGGGCTGATTGCGGCCGAGGCTGATTGCGGCAGGAAAGCCCCGGCAGGGCCCAACAGAGCGGTGGCTATTCCCGCGGCGGCAGCACCGAAAGCAGCGCCGCGATCATCGTCGGCTCGGCGAACGGCTTGCTGACGACGGGGAGCGCGTTGAGCGGCGCGGGCAGGCACTTGGCGACATCATGGCCGGTGGTCAGGATGACGGGTACAGATCGCTTGGCGAGCCCTTCGATCGCAGGAATAGAAAGCTCGCCGCCGAGATCCACATCCATGACGGCACTGTCGATCGTCTCCGTCTCCAGCGCCGCGATAACATCGGAAAGCTTTTCGAACGGTCCCACAACGAGGGCGCCGCGATCCTCGAGGGCCATCTGGATGTCCATCGCGATGATCGCATTGTCCTCGGCGACCAGAATCGCCCGCCCCGCGAGGGGCGCGTCCCGCGAGCCCTGTTCGCAAGTGCCGGGCAAGGATGGGGCAATGCCGCAGGAGGAGGCCAACCGGTCTCCGACAGGCAAAGGGGCGGCAGCAACGGGCTCGTCGATGGGCGCGACAGGCCCGTCGACGGGATCAATCGGACTGGATGACACCTGGTTCCTCGCTTTCGCGCGCGGCACGCCTTTAATGGCTCTGGCCACGCCGTCGGCCCCTTAGTCCACTCTATCGACAAATTAGCGATCATCCTGGTGACGACCGCAGCCGAAATCCGGCGGTGGGTTTTACCGAACTGCCCCGATACTACAGCACTTGGGCAGTGGCGCAATTATCGCATGTTAATTTGGCAAACAATTCCGGCGCCGATTGCGGCACGGATCGGCCGCCGCGCATGCGATCGCGCCGGATACGACAAGAAAACGGCGGCTTTGCGCAAGCCGCCGTTTCCTCAATCGCTACGTCGCAGGTGCCGCCAGGCGGCAGCGGGACGTTAGTCGGCCTTTTTCTCAGCCGGCGCCTTGTCCGCGTCCTTGTTCCGGACCGGATCGTTCTTGGCGTCCGCAGGATCGGTATTGTCGGCAACCCAGCGGCCGTCCTGCTTCTCGACCTTCGGCATGGACTCGATCTTCTCCTCGGAAATGTCGAGAACGACCGTCTCATTGTCCTTGGTGATCTTCAGATCCGTCCAGGCGACCTGATAGTAGGTCACGCCCAGGCCCAGGAAGCCGCCCCGGGCGACGATGCCCTTTTCGCCGGCGCCCTTGTTCATCACGACGTCCTCGACGTCGCCCAGATCCTCATCCTTCAGGTTCCGGACGTCCTTGCCCATGATCGTCTCAATGCTGACCGAGGCGTCGTTGATCGGGCTCGCCGCTTTCAGCTCCGCCAGGCGCTGCTCTTCGCGCGTGGTACGGTCGGCATCGTCTTCGGCCGTGCGGTCGCGCTTGTCGAACGCGTCGGACTGGCGCTTCGCCAGCTCGCGCATGCCCTCGACGACATCGTCGCAGCGGCCTTCCATACCATTACGAGCAAAAGTTATTGCCGCCCGACGCAGAAGCTCGTAGTCGCCGACATTCACCGCACCCGAGCGATAGGTCTGCGAGAAGCGCTTGTCGCCGCTCAGCGACGTGCGCAGCTTGTCGAGCTTCTGGGTACATTCGGCGGCTGCGGACTTCGTACTGTCCTGGGCCTGGACCGGAAGGGCCGCGGCGCCAATGGCAATGGCCGCGACACCGGACATCAGAAATTTCGTCATCTCATTCTCTCCGTTTTCCTCGGCGGTTTCGTCCGCCGTCACGGAAAAACAACAAGAGAGAATGGGCGCGGTTCCACGATTGGGGATTTTTTTCTTCGGAATATCATATGTTTATTTCCAAAGAAAAAGGGGTCGCACAGCGACCCCCTTCTTCTTCGCGACCGACTGTCGGCCGGGCCATCAGGCCCTTACTGACGATCGAGCCAGTCGTCGACTTCCTTCCGCACTTCGTCCTTGGCCTTGCCGTACCTCTGCTGCAGCTTTCCCTCGAGCTGATCGCGCTGGCCCTCGACCTGATCGACGTCGTCGTCAGTGATGTCTCCCCACTTGGCCTGAGCCTTGCCCTTGAGCTGCTTCCACATGCCTTCGAAACGATCCGAATCCATTTCGATCTCCTTGCCTCTAAGAGTTGATTATCACCTGATCGAGAACGCCGCCCCGGGCGTGTCGTTCCATCGGCCGACGGATATTTTCCGCGCGCCACCTTCGATCGGATCAGATCCAGTAGTGGGGGGCGCCGTAGTGGTCGTAGACACCGGCACGCCAGTCGGCATCGTCCCAGTCGACGACAGTGTCGAAGTCGTAATTCGGGGCCCGCTCGAGGGTGTCCCGGTCGAGATCGACGACGAAGCCGCCCTCCTCCCGGTCGTAATTGAGGACACCCCAGGGTAGCGGGTGAAAGCGTTCGCCGATGCCGAGGAAGCCGCCGAAGGACATGAGCGCGAAGGCGACCCGGCCGCTCAGCTTGTCGATCATGATGTCGTGGATATGGCCGAGCCGTTCGCCGTCGCCGTTATACACGTCGGTCCCGGCCACCTTGTCGGCCGGGATAACGATCCCGTTCGTCAATGTCGGCTCGGACACCGGCTCGGCCGCCAGACCGTCTTGTGCGTGGGTTCGCTGGTCCATACTGGATCTCCTGTGGTTCGGTGGGGCCGGGCCGGCCCCTTTCCACCGCAACGCCTCCGCGCCGGTCCGGTTCCGCCGGCACGACCGGGTTTCGACGGCCCGCGGGGTTCCGCCGGGAGACCCCCGCCGGACGCACTTCCGCGGCGGGATTGATGTTTGGATTTTTTTGGGCCGGCCGCGGAACCGGAAGGGTCCGCCGGCGTTTCAATTTCACCAGGCAGCGCTCAACTCCCCCGCTGCCACGGTTCCCGGTGGATTGTCACGCGCATCCGTCCCCCCCACGGATCCGCGCGCACCACCAAATAAAGCCGACGGCCGGATGCCCCTCACTGCCGGACGTCGAAAAGGACCACCTGACGGCGTCGCCGACCCTCTCCCCCGGCGACGCCGTTCCTTTATGCGCCGCTCGGGCCGGAAGGGGCGTTATTTGCGCAGTTGAAACGGCGCCAGATATTCGGGTTCGAAGGCGGCGATTGCCTTCAGCTTGTCGAAGGACCGGATGGCGACCGTCCCGCGGCTGTAGTCGATGATCCCCGCTTCCTTCAGGTAGCGGAAGGTCCGGTTCACATGGACCTGCGACAGGCCGAGCGTGTCCGACGCGTCGCGTTGGGTCAGGGGAAACTCCAGGCTGCGCTCCCCCGCCTCGTCGACGAGATCGAGGCGATACCAGAGTTCAAGCAGAAGATGGCACATGCGCTCCGCGGCCGACCGCCGGCCGAGACGGACCGCCTGTTCGCCCAGGACGTTGAACTCTCGCACCGTCGCCCAACTCAGCCCGGAAGCCAGGATGGGGTAGTCGCGATAGATTTCCAGCACCCGGTTGGGGTCGAGGAGCGCGACTTCCGTGTCCGTCAGCGCGACCGCGTCATAGGCGGCAACCCTGCGGAAGTTGACGTGCAATCCCAGAAAGTCGCCCGGAAGCGCGAAACTCAGGATCTGGCGCCGGCCATCCTCTGGGATTTTTTGGCGCGCGACCCAACCCCGCCGAACGATGAAGGTGGCGGGATACTCCGCCCCGTCGGCGACAAGTTCCCGCCCTTTCTCGAATTTCGCCCGGTTGGCCTGAAGCCCCTCGAGGAACGTCACTTCCGCGGTCGATAACAGGACCATCCGCCCCAGCTTTCGCACCAGGGCGGAGGAGGTACCGTCAATCGCCTCATGTGAAATTGCGGGCGTACCCGCGTCCAGGTCCTGCATGTGCCGATGCAATTGGTCGCCGCCAGTCAGGCGACTCTATGGAAACGGCGACTTCGCGCAACTCCCTTGCGGTCGTCCCACTCGGTCCGGAAACGCCAGCGATCCGAAGAAAATGGTGGGCGCGGCTGGGATTGAACCAGCGACCCCTACGATGTCAACGTAGTGCT
>CAYGKX010000278.1:0-5864 GCA_964350225.1 uncultured Rhodospirillaceae bacterium
CCCCTCCGTCAGGGTCGTCATGCCGGCCGCCTGGACGGCCGTAATGTGCACGAAAACGTCCTTGCCGCCTTCATCCGGAACGATGAAGCCGAACCCCTTGGTCGCGTTGAACCACTTAACGGTTCCAGTAGCCATATGGCGTCGTCCCTCTCACTCTACATGGCCTGCCCATAGCCGCCGTTACACAAGTCCGAAAATCGAAAGCCGCGATTCGGTTCACGCGTAACACCATATGGCCCGACCGCGGCAGGCCCGTCGCGGCCGACAGGATTGCGCCCAGCCGTTGTCGACGGCACCCGGCACCAGCCTGCTGATAGAACTTTAGCGCAATTTTATGACATCTTTGAGTGCAAATCCGGCGGCGGGCCCCAGGGCGAAGCGCCGACGGGGTCGACGACCTGGCGGAGCGACGGAATGACAGGACTTTTCTCGGTGGCCATCTACGGGGCCGGCGGTATCGGCGCCTACTACGGCGCGAAGCTGTGGCACGCCGGCCACCCCGTCACATTCATTGCGCGCGGCGATCATCTGAAGGCGATGCGGCGCGACGGCCTCCGGGTCGCGACGGCCGACGGCGAGATCCATGTCGTCCCCTGCCGGGCGACGGACGACCCGACGGAGATCGGGCCGGTCGACCTCGTGCTCCACACGACGAAAATGCGCGATCTCGCCCCTTCGCTCGACGCCTGCCAGACCCTTCTCGGAGAGACGGGATCTGTCCTGTCCCTTCAGAACGGGGTCGACGCCGAGGAAACCCTCGCCGAGACCTTCGGCGCGGATCGGGTTCTCGGCGGCCTCTGTATCCTGTCGGCGCATATTGACGGCCCGGGACGGGTCGCCCAGACGGGCGCGATGAACCTGCTCGAGTTCGGACCCTGGACGGGTTCGCGTGCCGCCGAGACGGAGGAACGCGATGCCCGCTTTCGGGACGGCTTCGCCGCCGCGGGGATCGAGACCCGGCTTTCCCCGGACATCCGGACGGGCCTGTGGCGAAAATTCTGTGTTCTGGCATCCGGGTCCGGTCTTCTCACCGTGACCGATGCGCCCTACGGGCCGGCGCGAGAGGACCCGGACACCCGCGCCCTTCTGGTCGCCGCGGTCGAGGAGGCGGCAGCCGTCGCCCGGGCGGAAGGGGCCGATCTCGGCGAGGGTTACGTCGATCAGGTCATGGGCATGATCGATGGCTTTCCGCCCGACATGCTGGCCTCGATGACGGTCGACCGGCGGCGCGGCAAGCCGCTGGAATTGCCCTGGTTCTCTGGCGCGATCCTGCGTCGGGCCGCGGCTCACGGGATCGACACGCCGGTTCACCGCTTTTTCTGGGCCGCCCTCAAGCTGCATGCCGAGGGACGCTGAGCGGGCTGGCGGGCGGCCAGAACGGCCCCGGTTTCATTCCGCCGCCCGCTGTGCCAAATTCCCGCCCCACGTGCTTTTCCGGGCGTGCCGCGTTCCGATATGCGGGCCTTCGGTTGAGGGCGCCCTGGAACGACACGGGACGGACAGGTGGATCCGAAAGAATCCGCGACCCTCGCCATGCTGCGGGCGATGGTCGCGATGGGACTGGCCGGCGGCGACATGGCCCCGGACCAGCGCGCGACCGTCAAGAAGGTCTATCGCATGGCGGCGGGGGCCGACCTCGATGACCGGATCATCGACGCGGTGGCGACCGAGATCGCCGAAAGCAGACGCGGCCCGAGGGAACTGATGGCGGCGAGTGTTGCCGGTCTTGGCACCACGGCCAAGCAGCGCATCGTCCAATGCGCCTATTTCGTCATGACGGCCGCCCACGACGTCGGGGAGGCGCAAGCCGCCTGCCTGCTCGCGATTTCGGAAGGCCTGGGCCTGACGCGGACGGAGTTCGAGGCGGCGATCGAGGAACTGGAGGCGATGGCCGGCACGGGCGACGGCGGGCACGGCGCGTCCCCGGCGGACGCCGATCTCGGCGACCTGTTCCTCACCGTCACCTTCCGCGCCATGGTCGCGATGGCCATCTGCGACGGCCCGATGACCCCGGAGGAACGGGAGACCATCCGGCATTTTTTCGCCGAGGTCGGCTTGCCCGTCGACGATGCGACCATCGATGGCTACATCCTCGCCCTCGACGAGATGGAGGAGCCGGTCGGCGACATGCTGGCCCGGGATGCGGGGGGCATCGACCCCGCCCTCAAGCCCCGCATCGTACAATCCGTCTATCTCGTCATGCTCGCCCACGATCCGATTTCGGAGGAAGAAGGCGAGACGCTCGCCGAGGTCGCCCGCGGGCTCGGGGTTGGCCAGGCGGAGATGGAGCGGGCGCTGGCGACCGTCACGGATCTGCTGTCCGACGGCTAGAGAGGGCGCCATGAGATTGCCTCCCGGCGCTTTGCATGAGGGGGGCTGCGTCTACCCGCAAGTCGGGATTCGTGCTAATCTTTCCAGATTATGAGGACGGGGCCGGCCTTCGCCCCGATATCCGGTTCCCTGCAGCCGCGGGTCCCGGGATCGGACGAAGCCCGCGGTTTTGCGGACGCCGCAGCCCCGACCGACCCTGGCTCCCGCCGACGTGAGTTTCCATGGCCGGGGGCCGGCCGGTCATGATGCGACGTCCGCGCGGCATCCGGCTCCGACCGCTCTGTCACATATGAGACGGGAGGAACGCGATGCTTGTTGCCGATATTCTGAAACACAAGGAAAAGGGCCGGACGGTCGTCTCGATCGACGCGGGTGCGTCGGTGCGCTCGGCGGTCCAGATGATGGTCACGGAAAGGATCGGCGCCGTCCTTGTTCGCGACGAGAGCGCCTACCACCGGGCCGGGATCGCGGGCATCCTGTCGGAGCGCGACGTCGTTGCCGGATTAGCGGCCCACGGCGAGGATCTGCTTGACCGGCCGGTTTCCGAATTGATGACCGCAGAAGTGGTGACCTGCGCGCCGGAGGATTCGATAGCAGAGGTCATGGAAAGCATGACCGAAGGGCGCTTCCGCCATCTTCCGGTCGTCTCGGGCGGTCAGCTCGCCGGGCTCATCTCCATCGGCGACGTGGTCAAGATGCGCCTGCAGGAAACCGCCCACGAGATGGCCTTCATGGCCGCCTACGTTCAGGGCGACGTGGCCTAGACTTCCGCTTCCGGATGCGTTGAAGAACGCTGCCTTCCCGCACCAAACGGGTCGGCGGCGAAGGTCCCTCGGCGTCCTCATACACTCCAGTCGAGCGCCTTGTCCGTCGGGGCCTGGCGGCTATCATCGGTGCGCGCCGACGTGCGGCGGGCCATCTCCTGCACCGTGCGGCTGGCCGTTGTCTTGAAGGCGAACGGCAGGATGCCGTGCAGACAGGCGGCGAGGCCCGCACCGATCAGTTTGAGGCCGAACCGCTCGGCAAAGACGAAATGCTCGCCGAACGTCTCGTTCACGCTCGCCGGGTGGTCGGTGAAGGCTTTGGTCAGGCGGTTCGCCATCGGTTGTTCCTCGAATTCTGTGCTGTGTATTCCCTGAAAACGCGGAACATTCTAGTTGCGGTAGATCGAAAAGTGGTCCCAATGTCACCCTGATTTCCGAAAAAATTGGGACGAACGAATTGATTGTGTGTAATCTGCAGAAATGAAATTCGACGATATCGACCGACGCATCCTCGCGCAGCTCCAGCGCGATGCCGGGTTGTCCCTCGCCGACCTCGCGGAGCGGGTCGGCCTCTCCAAGAACCCTTGCTGGCGCCGGGTGAAGCGGCTGGAGGAGGAGGGCGTCATCCGTGGCCGTGTCGCGCTGCTCGATCCCAAGCGTCTCAATGTCGGACAGACCGTCTTCATCTCCCTCCGCACGGACCAGCATACGGCGGATTGGCTGACCGCCTTCCGCGCGGCGGTCCAGGACATCCCGGAAATCGTCGGCGTCTACCGTCTCGCCGGGGATGTCGACTACCTGATCCATGCGGTGGTGCCCGACGTTGCGGCCTACGACGCCCTCTACCAGCACCTGATCGGGCGGGTGACCCTGTCCGATGTCTCGGCGAGTTTCGTGATGGAAGACATCAAGCGCACGACCGCCCTGCCGCTCGACTACACCCGCTGAGGCGCCTCAGGCGAGGGGGACGAGGGCGACGTCGGGAAGGCGAAGGCTTTCCGCCCCCGGCTGATCTGCCCAGTGCGCACGGTTCAGGACATGCCCCTCGGCGCGGACCCGGGTCACCGCCGCCAGGTCGATCTCCGCGTGGACCCAGCCGGGCTGGTCGAGACGCCCCTCGGCGATGACGCCCGTGTCCGGGAAGCACAGGTCCGGCGGTCCGTAGACACCGGCGGCGCCCCGGTTGACGTCGACCGCGGGCGACCACGGGGCCTCCCCGACCGTCACGCTCTGCACCGTCACCAGCTGGTTTTCCAGCGCCCGCGCCATCGCGCCGATCCGCACGCGCCAATAGCCGGCGAGGCTGTCCGTACAACTGGGCACCAGCAGCATTGCCGCACCGGCTTCGGCCAGCGCGCGGGCGATCAGCGGGAATTCGATGTCATAACAGACGACGATCCCGATCTTCCCGACAGGGGTGTCGAAGACGGCGAGGCCCGGGTCGGGCCCGACGCCCCAATCCTCCCGTTCGAACCGGGTCATGACCTGTTTGCCCTGGACACCGACCCCGCCGCCGGGGCCGAACAGCCGGGCCCGGTTGACCGGGCCGCGCCCGGACAGCGCCGGCGCGCTGGCCGCGGCAATGAAGACACCGTGCCGGGCCGCCAGTTGGGCATGGACCGCATCGATCTCCGGCAGGATCCCGCCGATCTCGGTCAGCTGTCGCGCCAGGTCGGCCTCGACGGCGGGTCCAAAGGTCGAGGCGAGTTCGATGGCGCCATATTCGGGAAAGACGAGGAGCCGGGCGCCGGCGTCCGCGGCCTCCGCTACCCAGGTGCCCAGCCCGTCGGCCCAGGCCTCCAGGCTCTGCGGCCGGCCGATGGGATATTGCGCGGCGGCGACAGGGACGACCGTCATTTGCCGATATCCGTTGTGCCAGCCGGGGAGAGCGGCTTGATCCAGAATTGCAGCGGCTTTTCCGTCTCCGCGTCCTCATCCAGGTCCTTCCAGGCGAAGTGCGCGACCAGTCCTGGCACCGGCGCATAGCCGAAACGGCGCCAGATGGGGTCGAGCGGGGCGGCGCCGGCAGGCTTCAGCGGATGGTCATCCGGGCGGACCACGCCGCAGAAGGCGACCCAGCGGAAGTCGTAGGCGCCGGTCGCATTCAGCCGCCGGGCATGGTCCTCCCGCGCGGCAAAGAAATGCCGATAGAGTCCCTGCCCGCGCCATTCCGGCAGCAACACGGTCTCGGCACAGTAGAAGACCTGTTCGATGGGATATCCATGGTCGGGGAAGGGGGCGGAGAAGCCGTCATGCTCATGGGCCAGCGGCATCGCGGTCGAGGCGCCGACGGTCTCGCCGCCCGGCGCCACGGCCACCGCCGCCATCGCGCCGGGCGAGGCGGCGAACTTGGCGAGATACCCGGCCTCGTAGTCCAGGTCGCCGTCATAGAGGTAGGGCCACTCCCGAAACACCGCGATCCGCAGCCGGGCGATGTCGCCCAGCACGTCCCTCAGCCCGTCGTCGGCGGTCAGGGTGCGGAGGGTGAGGTCGGCCATGGCGCGGGCTCGCGGCGGGATTGAACCACTGGGGCACAGGGATGGGGAGGGATAGCGCGGCGGAAAGACACGCTCAATCCTGATGCTTGACGCGCCCCCCCACCGGCCCGGCCCTTCGAGGCTCGCTGGCGCGAGCCCGTCAGGGTGAGCCGGGTCTCAGAAGGAAGTACATTGCGCAGACAGCGCCGTCGAACCTATGTCAGCGTCTTTTTCCGTTTCTCCGAGGCTGTCAAGGACGTTGCCGGCTACGCCGGTGGCCCGACGGGCCATC
>CAYGKX010000279.1:0-5852 GCA_964350225.1 uncultured Rhodospirillaceae bacterium
CAAGGCGTTCGGGCCCGATTCGTCCTGGTCCCGGGACGATTCGGTCTTGCGGTCGGCGAAAGCGTCGTTGGACGCCTATTTCGGAGGTCGGACCCGCAGTTTCGATCTGCCGCTCGTGATGCGCGGAACGCCCTTCCAGAAGAAGGTCTGGCAAGTGTTGCGCACAATTCCCTATGGCGAGACGCGCAGCTACCGATGGCTGGCGGAGACGGTCGGCAATCCGGCCGCGAGCCGGGCGGTCGGCGCGGCGAACGGCGCCAATCCCATCCCGATCATCGTGCCTTGCCACAGGGTGATCGGCGCGAACGGAGCCCTAACCGGCTTCGGTGGCGGGATCGACACGAAGCGCTTCCTGCTGGAGCTGGAGGCGGGCAGGTAGTCCATTCTCTCCCCCCGAGGGGAGAGGGTTTGAAGGGGTTTACCCTCCACTGCCTCCACTTCCTGCGATTTCTCTCTAACGATCCGGCCCGCAGCAGGCCTCCCAGAGGAGCCGCGCGTAGAGCCGTGCCGCGAGCGCGGTTTCCGCGAGCGAGACATGTTCGTCGCGGGTGTGGGCCACCTCCAGCTTGCCGGGGCCGCAGATGATCGGCGCGGCACCGGCGGCGTGGAACATGTTGCCGTCGGAATGGGAGCGGAAGGCGCCCGGGTGCCAGCCGATGCCGGCCGCCTCGAAAGCGCGCTTCAGCGGCCCGATCCGGTGGTCGCCTGGCCCGACACCATAGCCGTCCGCGGCGTAGATTGCCTCCGGCTCGAACCCGCAGTCCGGATGCCCGGCGGCGGCGGTCTGCCGGGCGGTCTCGACCAGGCGGGCAACCTCTTCGGCGCCGACCCCCGGCGCGGTGTGAATGTCCAGCGCCGCCTCGCATTCCGGCGCGACGACGAACAGGGAACCGCCGCCGCGAATCTCGCGGGGATTGACCGCGATACGCTCGAAATAGTCGGGACCGCTCGCCGCCTCGTACATCGCGGTGATCCAGGCGAGCATGGCGTGAATCGCGCTCGCGCCCAGTTCCGGCAAGGCCGCATGAACCTGCCGGCCGCGCGTGATCAGCCGGTATTCGTGATAGCCATAGTGGTCTCGGCAGGGCACGAGACCCGTCGGCTCGCCAATCACCGTAAGCGGCGCCGTCATCCGAGATATGAGCGCTTCGGACCCGTCACCATATTCCTCCTCGCCGACCACCAGGGCGATGGCGGCGCCCCGGACCGGTTTCAGGCCGGCCGCGGTACAGGCGATCAATGCTTCCACGATGGCGGCACAGCCGGATTTCATGTCGGCGCTGCCCAGGCCGAAGAGGAGATCACCCTCGCGCGTCGGGGTGAGTTGCTCCTCGTCGATAACCGGCACGGTATCGACATGGCCGACCCAGAGGAGCGCGGGCGGCTGGGGCCCAAACTCGACAATCAGGTTTCCGGGGGCGTCGCCCTGTGGGCGTCCCTGGACCGACTGGCGGATATAGGGGATGCCCGCCTCGCCCAGCGCCTCGGCGAAGACCCGCATCGCCGGCTCCTCGGCATAGGGCGGGCTGTATTCGGCGACGGAGGCCTCGAGCAGCGCGAAGAGCCGCGCATCGTCGATCCGCGCGAGGACGTCGTCGAGGGCGGGCGGGAATGCGGTCCCGTTTTCGATACCGTCCGCCATCATCCGGTCTTTCCCTTCGATTTGCCCTTGGTCTTGGCACCCACCTTCATCTTGGATTTGCCCTTGGCCTTCGGCTTGCCACCGTCCTTTGAGTCCGATTTTCCGGCGGCCTGTTTGGCGGCCGCAGGTCCGCTGGACTTCCTGGGCCCACCCCCCTTGCGGCGCTGCTGGCGTTCCCATTCTTCGGCGGCCGCCTCCCGCTCCCGGTGCCGCCGGTAGTGGCGCATCCCGGTCAGGTTCTTGGCGAGATAGATATGCTCGACCGGCTGGCCGAAGCCCGCTCGCTCGAAGAAGCCGAGGGCGCGGCCGTTCTCCGCCTCGGTGTCGACCATCATGATGCGGGCGCCGGCTTCGATGAAAAGTTCCGTCAGACGGGCGAGCAGGCGCCGGGCCACGCCGCGCCCCTCGATCTCCGGCACCGTCCCAAGCCAGACGAGATAGCCGTAGCTCCAGGCGCTCCGCCGTTTCTCGATGACCGTTCCGATGACGAAGCCGACGATCTCGTCGTCCGTCTCGGCGACCAGGCAATAGTCGCCATCGGTCGTGAAATACTGGATCAGGTCGTACTCGTCCCAGGTCCGGTAGAGATTGGGATACTCGTCGGCACGGAAGAGCCGTTCGCCGAGGTCGAAAACTGTCGGCAGGTCGTGCAGCTCCATCTCGCGGATGGTGACGGGCAACGGCGTCCGGTCGCCGCCGTTCTTGCTGGGGTTCATCCTTTTCTCTCCCGGCGAGCCCGAACCGGAGCGCCGGACCGGGCGAGTATGCGCGTCACGCGATCACCGTCATGTGCGGCCAGGCGAAGGCCAGGGCATCTTCCTGCAGGCGCCGTTCACGGGCATGACGCAGGTCGGGGTCGCGAATGCTTTCCAGTATGAAAGCGTCGGTCCGGCCATCGGTTCCCGCGGCGTCGCCCGACAGCCGCGCATGGACATGTCCCTGGATCTCGTGCTGGGTGAAAGCCGCGTGGGGCCGGCCTTCGGCGTCTACTTCCGCGATACCCGCGTGGTCCCCCGCATGGCGCAGGCATCCGCCGCGATAAACATACGCGTACGCATGGTCGAGCGTACGCCCACTCTCCGCCGCCAGTCCAAGTTTGTCGAGGCGCGCAAGGTCGTAGGAATGTCCCCGGCCCTCGGTCGCATCCATGCGCTCGAACAACGCCTCCGCAAGCCAGGTGATCGAGACCTCGACCCGCGCACCGGCGACATGCTGCAGGTTCGCGGCGATGGAGCCATAGCCGGTGATGTGCGCCGCGAAGACCACGTCGAAATCGGCCAGCCACGCGCGCTCGACCGGGATCGTGACCCTGTCGAAATCGTGATATTTCCGCGCCAGCTGGGCCGGGGCGCGGTTGGACCCGCAGGCGAGCAGCGGGACGAGCCCGTCGACATGGCCCGACAGGTCGTCCACGCGACGAAAGTCGCCATCCTCGAACAGGTAGGAATGGGCAGGGATATCGTACGGGTACGTCTTCGCCCGGACGATCGGATCGAGGTCCGACGGCGGGGTCACCATATTGATGGGCTTGTCGAGCGGCCGGGTCATGGGATGGTCAGGTGCGTGGCTTCGGGTCCTTCGACAGGCTCAGGATGAGGGGAGTCGTAAGAAACAGAAGCCACCCCTCGTCCTGAGCCTGTCGAAGGACCGGAACCCCGCGCTCCCGCTCTGTGCGAACCCTGTCGCCTCACTCTTCCTCGATGCGGTAGGCGGCGAAGGCGTCGTCGACCGTTGCCCAGGCCCGCTCCCGCCACTTGTCGACCGCCTTGTCCCGCTGGTTGAAGGGGCCGTAGCGCTCCTCCTCCGTCCCCGGCACGGGCTTGGTGAAATCCGTGTCGGTATATCGCCCGCCGACGACATACCATTCCGTGCGGTCGTCCTTCTCGATGCGATATCGGACATGGGCATTGTCGACCGTCGCCATTGCGCGCTCCGCCCATTTCGCCCGTGCAGCCTCCCGCGTCGGGAAAGGCCCGTAGCGTTCTTCCTTGGTTGGATCGACCAACACTTCGAACCGCGTCGTCTTGTATTCCCCACCGACGACCCAATAGCGCTTCATGCTTCACCCCGTGGCATTCGGTTGCGCCCGACAGGCGGCGTCCCAGGCCGCCGCCACTGGTTTATATGCGACCCCGCGTGACGATTGCCAGCCGGCCGCGGCAGACGCTACGCCGCGAGCACTTTCTGGACGATCTCCTTCACCGTGTCGCGCGCCCGGGCGATCGTCGCCTCGCCCGCCTTGGACGGCGCGCCGGCATCGTAGGGCGGTTGCGGGTCGTACTCGATGCAGAGCTGGGCCGCCCGGGCCGCCTCGTCCCCGGCGATCTGTCCGACGAGCCAGAGGGCCATGTCGATGCCCGAGGACACACCCGCCGAGGTCACGATCTTGCCCTGCGGGATGACGCGATTTTCCTTGTAGGTCGCGCCGAACCCCTCGAGGACCGAGGCCGAGTTCCAATGGGTCGTCGCGTCCAGCCCCTTCAACAGCCCCGCGGCGCCCAGGAGAAGCGACCCGGTGCAGATCGACGTCGTCCAGGTCGTCGTCTCATGCATCCGGCGCACCCAGTCGAGTACCGGTTCCTGGGTCAGGAGCGGCCGCACGCCGGGCCCACCGGGGATCATCAGGATGTCCGCCGTCTCAACCTCGTCAAGCGTGTGGTCTATCGAGATGCCGAGCCCGGTGAGCGCCGCCCGTGCCGGGCCCTTCTCGGCGCCCACCCATAGGACCTCGGTGCCGGGCACCCAGCTCATCACCTCGATGGGTCCGACGATGTCGAGGATGGTGATCTTGTCGAAAACGAGGGCGGCGATTTTCATGGCGTGCGTCCTTCAGAGGGCGGGTCGGGGAAAGTGAACCACAGAGAGATAGAGGGACAGAGAAGATTTTCTTTCCCGGCGCTCCGCCTCATCCGCCCAGGTCTGGTCACTGCCAGGTCTGAACACTCCCGGGTCTGGTCCCGCCCATGCCTGGACTTGCCCACGTGTGGCCCTGCCCCGATGTGGCCGTTCCCGTCATTGCCCTCGGGCTTCCGTGGGTCAATTCCCCTGCCGGGCGCAGCATGCTATCTAGCGGCGCGCAATCAATCGCCTGGCGGGCCATGGCCTATTCCTCCCTGCGGGACTTCATCGACGAGCTAGAGCGGACCGGAAACCTGGTGCGGGTGCGCCATCCGGTTTCCCCGGTTCTGGAGATGACCGAGATCCAGACCCGCCTCCTCGCGGACGGCGGCCCCGCGGTGCTGTTCGAGAATGTCATGGACGGCGACCGGCGGTGGGACATGCCCGTCCTCGTCAACCTGTTCGGCACGGTCGAACGGGTGGCGATGGGCATGAACCGGAAGCCGGAGGAACTGCGCGCGCTCGGCGAAACCATGGCCTTCCTGCGCCAGCCGGAGCCGCCGGGCGGCTTCCGCGAGGCGCTGGAGATGGTCCCGCTCCTGCGCCAGGTCATGTCAATGAAACCCAAGACGGTGCGCGGTGCCGCCTGCCAGGAGATCGTCATCAAGGGCGACGACATCGACCTGTCGCAATTGCCCATCCAGAGCTGCTGGCCCGGGGAGCCTGCGCCGCTGATCACCTGGCCGCTGGTCGTGACCCAGGGGCCGAGCGGCAAGGGAGCCGACGCGCCGAACCTGGGCATCTACCGGATGCAGGTAACCGGGCGGAACACGACCCTGATGCGCTGGCTGAAGCACCGCGGCGGCGCCCAGCAGTATGACCGCTGGAAGAAGGAGCGGCCGGAACCCCTGACCGCCGCCGTTGTCATCGGCGCGGACCCCGGCACCATTCTCGCCGCGGTGACGCCGGGGCCCGACACCCTGTCGGAATACCAGTTCGCGGGCCTCCTGCGCGGCCGGAAGCTCGATCTCGTCGGCTGCCGTACGATCCCGCTCAAGGTCCCGGCCCAGGCGGAAATCGTGCTGGAAGGCCATGTCTCGCTGACCGAGTTCGGCGACGAGGGGCCCTATGGCGACCACACCGGCTATTACAACGCGGTCGAACCCTTCCCGGTCTTCACCGTCTCTGCCGTGACAATGCGCCAGTCGCCCATCTATCTCTCGACCTTCACCGGGCGGCCGCCGGACGAACCGTCGGTGCTGGGAGAGGCGCTGAACGAGGTCTTCATCCCGCTGTTCCAGCAGCAGTTCCCGGAGATCGTCGATTTCTGGCTGCCGCCGGAGGGCTGCTCCTACCGCATCGCGGTGGTCTC
>CAYGKX010000280.1:0-5827 GCA_964350225.1 uncultured Rhodospirillaceae bacterium
CGGCGACCAGTTGCTGTGGGGGGCGCTGATCACCCTGGAGGTCGCGGTCTACGCCGTCCTGTTCGGGCTGGTAATGGGCCTCCTCGCCGCCGGCGGGAAGCTCAGCCGCTCCTGGGTCCTGCGCGGCGCGGCGGAGACCTACACGATCCTGATCCGGGGCATCCCGGAACTGCTCATCGTCATGCTCGTCTATTTCGGCGGCTCCCGCGCCGTGCAGTGGCTGCTCTCGCATCTCGGCGTCGACGGCGCGGTCGAGATCAGCAAGACGGGCGCGGGCGCCTTCGCCCTCGGCCTCATCTTCGGCGCCTTCGCCTCCGAGGTCTTTCGGGGCGCCTATCTCGCCGTGCCCAAGGGACAGATCGAGGCGGCGCTCGCCTGCGGCATGTCGCGCGGCCAGGTCTTCCGCCGGGTGCGCTTTCCCCAAATGCTGCGCATCGCCCTGCCGGGCCTCGGCAACCTCTGGATGGTCACCCTCAAGGACACCTCCCTCGTCTCTGTCATCGCGCTCGACGAGTTGCAGCGCGAGGCGACGGTCGCCGGCGAGGCGTCCGGCCAGCCCTTTCCGCTCATTCTCGCGGCCCTCGTGCTCTACCTCCTGCTCACGCTCGTCTCCGACATCTTCCGGGCGCGGCTGGAGCGTTATGCCAGCCGGGGCGTGGCGGACGCCTAGATGGAGCTTCTGGCGAAATATGGCGACCGGCTGGTCGACGGCGGCCTCGTCACTCTGAAGCTCCTGGCGCTCGCCTGTGTCTTCGGCCTCATCATCGCCATCCCGCTTGCCCTCGCCCGGCGGTCCGGCAGCCGGTGGCTGTCCTGGCCCGCCTACGGCTATATCTATTTCTTCCGCGGCACGCCGCTGATCACCCAGCTCTTCCTGCTCTATTACGGACTGGCACAGTTCGAGACGGTTCGGGAATCGCCCTTCTGGATCGTCCTGGGCGATGCCGAGCTGTGCGGGCTGCTGGGCCTGACCCTCAACACCGCCGCCTATGTCGCGGAAATCCTGCGCGGCGGCATGGCCGCCGTCCCCCGGGGCGAGATCGAGGCCGGGCGCGCCGCCGGCATGTCGCCGGCCACCCTCAACCGCCGCATCGTTTTGCCGCGCGCCTTCCGGATCGCCTGGCCCGCCTATGGCAACGAGGTGATCCTGCTGTTGAAGGGCAGCGCCATCGTCAGCACGATCACTGTCTGGGACCTCATGGGCGAGACACGGTCGGTCTTTTCGCGCGGTTACGACCTGATGATCTTCGTCTGGGCGGCGGTCGGCTATTTCGCGATTTCCACTGTTCTGACCGTTGCTTTCCGGGTGGCCGAACGGCGGCTCAACCGGTATCTGGCCGAACGCAGGGACAAGCGCGCACCGGCGGCGGTGGCAGGTTGACGCGTCAGTCGCAGCCGCCCGTCTTCTCGGGCATCAGGAAATATGCCAGCGTCATCCTCTCGCCGCCCCGGCGCGGGATCGGCGCCGAGACCCTGCCAGCGACCATCTTCGAGTTCGCCTTCAGACCGAGCCGTCGCGCAAAGCGAACCAGGACCTGCGGCGGCTTGTCGCCCGCGTCCGTCCACCAGACAACGAGACACGGCCCGCGCAGGCTGCGGGGCGGCCGGTAGTAGGGGTATTTCGTGCTGAGAACGGCGGCTCGCGGGAACTGGTTCTTCAGATTGCCGCCGATCTGGGTCCGGTGGAAATGGGCGACGATCGTGCCGCGCCCGTCATATCCCGCCGCGTGCAGCTCATGGGCGAGCCTGGCATAAGGGAAATAGAAATCCGGCCGCTTTTGCACATAGGGCCCGACGTACCAGCGAACCGCGAGGATCGTCGGCCACATCAGGGCGCAGAGGGCGAGGACGGTCGCATATTGCCGGAAGCGCCGGGGCGGCAGGTCCAGTCCCCGGACGCGCAAGAGCCACCAGAGCGGGAAGCCGATGAGCACATACATATAGTGCGTGCGCACGTTCGGGATCTCGAGAATCACGACGGCGATGAGGATGAGCCCCACGACCGCAAGGAAGAAGCGGTTGCCGAGGCGCACGAACTCCCGCTCCGCATCGGCCGCCGGCGGCAGCGGCAGGGCGGCGCGTGGAAAGAGCAACAGCGCGAAGGCGAGAAGCGGCAGAAGGAAAAGGAGGGTGCCGTTGACGAGCTTCAGCAAGCCTTCGGCCACCGCGCCGTCGCCCGCCTCGTCCGTCCCCAGCCGCTGACCGAAGGCGCGTAGGAGATCGATCCCCTCGACCAGAAGCCAGACCAGGTGCGGCAGGAGCACGAGCCCGGTGACGGCGAGGGTCGCCCAGATGCCGCGAGAGAAGAGGACGCGCCGGAAGGAGGCAAGGGTCGGCAACGCGATCAGGAGCGCGCCGAGAAAGAGCCCGAACCCGTATTTCGACAGGAGCCCCAGTCCGAGCGCGAGGCCGAGCGCAGCATAAAGGCCCCAGGGCGTGCCCGGTTCGTGCCGGCGATGGAGCCGTGCGAGCAGCCAGATGGTCGCCATGATCGCGGCGGCCATCGCGATCGTGTTGGAGAAGTTGTAGATCGATTCGTAGCAGACGAACCCGAGGCCGAGCAGGCCCAGCGGCGCGAGCCGCGCCTGGTCGCTGCCCGCGATCAAGGTCGTCGCGGCCAGCGCCGTGAAGACGAAGATGAGATAGAAGAGCAGGAACTTGACCAGCAGGACCGCAAAGAGGCCCGCGCCGACCAGCTGGCTCATGCCCCAGACGAGCCAGGTATAGAGCGGCGGCTGGGCCGGGTTGTAACCGCCGGAGAGCGACTGGGCAAAGATGAGCTGTTCGGCGTCGTCGGCCGAGGCCACCGGCGTCAGGGCCCAGCGGAGGAGGAAGAGCAGGACCACATAGAAGGGCAGGAGCGTCCAGAAGGCCCGCACACCCGTCAGCCGCCAGGCCGACCGCCCCAGATTCTCCCGCCACTCCCCCACACGGCTCATGGCGCCCTACTCGCCCAAAGCATCCGTCACCCGGATCCCGATCTTGCCCGTCTGCTGACCGCTTTCCAGCCGTTCAAGCGCGCTGGGTGTGTCCTCCAGATCGTAGACGCCGTCGAAATGCGGCACGAACAGCTTGCGCTCAGCGGCGTCGATCAGGGTCCGGAACTCCTCGAAATTGCCGATCGTGACGCCGACGATCTGGAGCTGCCGGATGAAGACCCTCTGCAGGTCGGCCTTGGGGTTCGGGCCGGTCGTCGCCCCGCAGACGACGATCTTGCCGCCGCCGACGGCGGCCTTGAGCGACGTGTCCCAGGTCGCCTCGCCGACATTCTCGATCACGACGTCGACCCCGCGCTTGTTCGTCAGGCGCCGGACCTCGTCGAGGACGTCCTTCTCGCGGTAGTTGATCGTGAACTCGGCGCCATAGCCCTTCGCGATCTCCAGTTTCTCGTCCGAGGAGGAGGTCACGATGGTCCGCGCCCGGCGCATTGCGCAGAACTGCAGGGCGGCGAGCGAAGCGCCGCCCCCGACGCCGTGGATCAGGACCCAGTCCTCCTGGGTCACGGCCCCCGCCGTCACGACCATCCGCCAGGCGGTGAGATAGGCGGTCGGCAGGACCGCCGCGTCGCGGAAGGACAGGCTGTCGGCGATCGGGAAGGCGCAGACCTCCGGCATGACGATGTAGTCGGCGAAGCAGCCGTCGATATTCTCGCCGGGAATGGCGCGGGCGAAGGACAGCATCTGGTCGCCGCGGCGGGAGAATTCGTCGAGCCCGAAGCGGGCGGGGTAGATGACGACCCGTTCCCCGGGCTTGCGCACCTCGACCTCGGGGCCGACCGCCTCGATCACCCCGGCACCATCGACGCCGAGGACCAGCGGCAGGTCGTGCCGGAAGCCGCGCCCGTCGTTGCACATATAGAGGTCGACCCGGTTGATTCCGGCGGCGGCCAGCCGGATCAGAACCTCGCCCGGCCCGGGCACCGGCTTCGGCCGCTCCCCGACCTCGACCGAGGCAATCCCGTCATGCCCCGTGATGTAGACCGCCCGCATCGTCTCGCCCATCGGCCCCTGCCTCCCGTCGAATTTCCGATGGGCCGTACTCTATGGCTTCGGGCCGGAAAGGGAAGAGGCGCGACGAGCGGCGGCCGCCGGCGCGGCGCTGCGTCGGAACTCGAAACAGACTGACGATCTCGGGAAGAATGGTGGAGCCGAGGAGGATCGAACTCCTGACCTTCGCATTGCGAACGCGACGCTCTCCCAGCTGAGCTACGGCCCCACCGTGCCGGCGACGGGGGCGATCCGGGGTTCCGGTGCGGCCCGTCCGTCGGGACGCCGGATATTGTCCATCCGACCCCCCTCTGTCAAGGCTTGGCGGGACAGGTTTTTCGCCGCGCTTTCAAGGGCGTGCCGCGGGGCGGGATGGCGGCGGCCCAGGTCCGGCGAGCGTCGGCGCGGGGGAGCCTTGCGCAGGCGCCGGGCGGCGGTTAGGGTCGCCCGTCCGTTCCGGGGGAACCGCACCGAGCCATGCTTTCCGTCATCCGCGTCCTCGACCTGATTCTCGAGCTCTACAGCTATGTATTGCTCGCCTATGTGATCCTCGGCCTGTTGATCGCCTTTGGCGTGGTCAACTACTACAACCGCTTCGTCAACGGCCTGTACGAGGTCCTGCACAAGCTGACGGAACCGCTGCTGAAGCCGATCCGCCGCCTTTTGCCGGACACGGGCGCGATCGACCTGTCGCCCCTGATCCTGTTCCTGATCATCTACCTGTTGCGCAACCTGTTGTGGGAGTACGGCCCCCGGCTGGCCGTCTGACCATGGCCGGCGCGCCCGGCAATCCGGCGACGAGCGCCCGGCGGACGGAGACCGGCGTGCGCCTCGCCGTGCGCCTGACACCGCGGGCGGGGCGGAACGCGATCCGGGGCACGGCCGAGATGGCGGATGGCGGGGTCGCTCTCAAGGCCGCCGTCACCGCTGTGCCGGAGGGCGGCAAGGCGAACGCGGCACTCGTCGCGCTCCTCGCCAAGGCGCTGAAGGTGCCCAAGGGCGCGATCGGAATCGCTCAAGGGACCACGGACCGGAA
The DNA here is from genome assembly GCA_964350225.1 of uncultured Rhodospirillaceae bacterium. Classification (GTDB taxonomy): domain Bacteria; phylum Pseudomonadota; class Alphaproteobacteria; order Bin65; family Bin65; genus CAYGKX01. The sequence continues at coordinate 5,023 of CAYGKX010000280.1, forward strand.
CAAGCTGCTGGACATCGCCGGCGACACGGACGCTTTGATGGCCGCGATCGGCCGGCTGGAAAATGACACGGAAGGGGAGGGTCAGCGATGACGGACACGAACATCATCGACGGCAAGGCATTCGCGGAGGGCCTGCGCGCCCGGGTCGCCGAGGGCGTCGCCCAGGTGAAGGCCGCGCACGGTATCGTGCCGGGGCTGGCCGTCGTCCTGGTCGGCGAGGACCCGGCAAGCCAGGTCTATGTCCGCAACAAGGGCAAGTCGACGGTCGAGGCGGGCATGGAATCCTTCGAGTTCCGCCTGCCCGAAGATACGAGCGAGGAAGAGCTTCTCGGTGTCGTCGCGGACCTCAACGACGACTCCGCCGTTCACGGCATCCTGGTCCAGCTTCCGCTGCCCAAGCAGATCCGCGAGGCGGCGGTAATCGACGCCATCGATTTCCGGAAGGATGTCGACGGCTTCCACCTGACCAATGTCGGGCTTCTGGCCACCGGCGGCGAAGGCATGGTCCCCTGCACGCCCCTCGGCTGCCTGATGATGCTGAAGGACCGGCTGGGCGACCTGTCGGGCAAGCGGGCCATCGTCGTCGGCCGCTCCAACATCGTCGGGAAGCCGATGGCCCATCTTCTGATCCGGGAAAGCTGCACGGTCACCGTCGCCCACTCCCGGACGGTCGACCTGCCGGCGGAATGCCGCCGCGCCGACATCGTGGTCGCCGCCGTCGGCCGGCCGCGCATGATCGAGGGCAGCTGGATCAAGCCCGGCGCGACCGTGATCGACGTCGGCATCAATCGCACCGACGAGGGCC
>CAYGKX010000281.1:0-5821 GCA_964350225.1 uncultured Rhodospirillaceae bacterium
GTCGTTGCCGTGCGGCTCGGCGGCGCGGGTCAGGTCGTCGGCATGGCGCCGGGCCCATTCCCGGTGGGCCATGGCGATCTCCTCGGGGGATTTTGCCGGCGTGTAGTGCATTGAGAAGAGAAGGTTGCTCGCCCCCTCCACGAAGTCCGGGTCGAGGGCCTGGCACTGTTCGAACAGCTCCAGTGCCGTGTCGGCCCGTCCCTGGTCCTTCAGGAGAACGGCCAGGTTGTTGTAGGTCGGCGCGAATTTCGGCGCGACCTCGATCGCCTTGCGATACAGCGTCTCGGCCCGGTCATGCTTCCCGCGGCTCTTCAGGAGGTTCGCGAAGTGGATCAGCAGCGGCAGGTAGTCGCCCTTCCGTGCGAGCCCCGGCTCATAGGCCACTGTCGCCTCGTCCAGGCGGCCGCTGTCATGCAGGGCGCCCGCATATCCGGTCCAGACCGACATATCGTCGGCGCGCCTGTCCAGCGCCAGCCGAAACTGTGTCACCGCTGGCTCCCAGCGTTTGAGGGCCGCGAGGCAGCGGGCGAGGGTGATCCGGGCCTCGATCAGGCCGTCGTCGAGGCGCACGGCCTCCCGGGCATGGGGCAGTGCGTCTTCCGGCCGCTTGGAATCGTAAAGCGCCATGGCCAACGCATTCCGGGCGAAGGCCGATCGCGGGTTGAGGTCGACCGCCTTGCGGTAGGCCTCTTCCGCCCCCGCCCCCTGCTTTGCTGCGCGCAAGGCGTTCCCCAGGCCGATCAAGCCCTTCTCGCTGTCCGGCCGGACGGCGAGGTAGCGACGGAAGACGTCCGCCGCTTCCCGGTGCCGCCGCCGGCGGCGCAGAAGCTGGGCGAGACGCGTCGTCGCCTCTCCCTCGCCGGGGTCGAGCAGGGTCGCTTCGCGGAAATGCGCCTCGGCGTCGGACGCCCGGTGAAGCGCCGCATAGACCCGGCCCAGGGTGACGTGAAACCCCGGGACGCCGGGGGCGGCGACGACGGCGGCGCGCGCCTCGGGCAGCGCCTCCTCCGGCTTTCGCGTGGCAAGAAGGGCCTGGGCGAGCAGATGACGTGCATCGGCGTCGTCCGGCGCGGCGGTCAGCGCCCGCCGCGCCGCCGCCGCCGCTTCCGCATACCGGCGCGCGCGGAGGGCCGCGGCCGCCGCGGCGAGCGAAGCGCCGCTTTCGGCCGGGGCGGACGGTTGCTGCGTGCGGGTCTGCGACATCGCCGGCATTAGAGCATGGCTGCTCTCCACGGGACCACTCCGAAGCCATCGCAACCGTCGACAGGCGATACCAGAAATGGTGGTCGCTGACACAATCATTAACAAATATTGTCTTCGCGGGTGCAGAAGCCCTTGTGACGCGGCGCAATACGGGTAATCTCGACAGAACGGCGATCGCCCAGCGCCGATTGGCAGACGGGGCGGGCCGCCGTCTTGGTGAGACGCTGACAAGGGAGGCCCCCATGATCCGCCTGTTCGTCGCCTTGCCGCTTCCCCATGACATCCGCCTTCGGCTCTCGACCCTCGCCTCGGGCGTTCCCGGTGCCCGCTGGGTGCCGCCGGAGAATTTCCATCTGACCCTGCGTTTCATCGGTGAGGTGCCGCGGTCGACGGCTGCCGATATCGACGACATGCTGGCTGGCGTCCGCGCCCCGGCCTTCGACATGACCCTGGGCGGCGTCGACCATTTCGGCCCGCTCCGAAAGGCCAGGGCGCTCTGGGTCGGCGTGCAGCGAAACGCCGCTCTCCAGCATCTGCACGACAAGATCGAAAGCGCCGTGGTCCGCGCCGGTCTGCCGCGCGAGACGCGGAAGTTCGTGCCGCATATCACCCTCGCCCGCATCAAGGGGGAGACGGGACATCATCTCGCCAATTTCCTTGCCGGAAACAGCCTGTTCCGGGCGGGTCCCATCGAGGTCGACCGCTTCGTCCTCTATGCCAGCCACATGGGGCGGGAGGGGTCGGTCTACGAGGAACTGACCGACTACCAGCTCTTCGCCCCGGCGGTCGCGGTCGCCTGACGTCCGTCAGCCGACCAGCCGGTCGACGATCCGCGCCACCTGCCCGGCATAGCCGGCACCGAACAGCCGGACATGCACGAGCAGGGGATAGAGGTTGTAGAGATCCCGCCGGGTCTCGAAGAAGCCCGGCGCGATCGGCCGGTGCTCCCGGTAGCGTGCGAAAAAGGCGTCCCCGAAGGTGCCGAAGAGGGTTGCGAAGGCCAGCTCGATTTCCGGGTCCGCGTAATAGATCGCCGGGTCGACGAAGCCCGCGATCCGGCCGTCGCGGCACAGGACGTTGCCGCCCCACATGTCGCCATGGATCAGGGACGGGTGCGCCGGCGGATCGATCCAGGTCTCCAGCCGTGCCGCGACCTTTTCGACGGCCGCCATGAGATCGCCCGGCAAGCGACCCGCGTCGAGCGCCTCCCGTGCCATGTGGAGGAGGCGGCGGTCGCGGAAGAACGCGATCCAGTCGCCGGTCTCGCCGTTCGGCTGGTGCAGCCCGCCGATCAGGGTGGCTCGCTCCAGCCCGAAGGATGGGCCGGGCACGTCGTGCAAGGACGCCAACAGGTCGGCGGCATGCCGCTCCGCGTCTCCCGTCAGGCCACCGGACGTGTCGATATGGCTCATGATCAGGAGGCCCGGCTCCGCCAGGATCACCTGGGGTACCGGCAGATCCGAATGCTCCGCCAGATAGGTGAGCATCCAGCCTTCCAGGTCGAGTTGGCTGCCGCGCTTGACGACCACCGACTCGGCGCCCTCAAGCTCCACCTTGTAGATCTCGGCGATGCAGCCGCCGGACAACGCGCTAAACCGGCCCGGTCGCCGGCCGGTCGCGGCTTCGATCCGGTCGGCGAGACCGGCCATCCTCAGCCCGCGCCGCCCCGCCGTTCCCGGACATGGGCGAGAAGCCCGCGGGAGCCCGCCTCGATCAGGTCGAGGACAAGCTCGAAGCCGTCCGGCCCGCCATAGTAGGGGTCCGGCACATCCTTCCGTCCGGTGCCCGGTGCGAAGTCGAGGAAGAGATGCAGGCGATCCCGCCGGTCTTCCGGCGCCAATCGGATCAGCGCATCGCGATGTCCTCTGTCCATGGCGACGACAAGGTCGAATTCGTCGAAGTCCCGTGCGCTCACCCGCCGGGCGCGCTGGTGCGAGATGTCGTAGCCGCGAAGGGCCGCCGCCGACACGGTTCGGGGGTCCGGCGGCTCGCCGACGTGATAGCCGTGGGTCCCGGCGCTGTCGGCCACGATCTCGGCGGCGAGGCCCGCCTCTTCCGCCAGCGACCGGAACACGCCCTCCGCCGTCGGCGAGCGGCAGATATTGCCCGTGCATACGAAAACGACCTTCACCTTGTCCTCCGACCGATGGCTACGGCTATTATGTGGCTCATGATAGAGGACAAGCTCTTCGGCGACATCGTCATCCTGACCGGGGCCGGCATTTCCAAGGAATCCGGCATCGACACCTTTCGCGACAAGGACGGGCTGTGGACCCGCGTCAATCTGGAGGACGTCGCGACCCCGGAAGGCTATGCCCGCGACCCCAGGATGGTTCTCGATTTCTATAACGAGCGGCGCCGCGGCCTGCGCTCCGACAACATCCGTCCAAACGCCGCGCACGAGGCGCTGGCCCGGCTGGAACGGGAGTGGCCCGGCGAGGTCCTTCTCGTGACGCAGAATATCGACGATCTCCACGAACGGGGCGGGTCGACCAACCTCATTCACATGCATGGCGAGATGTTCAAGACCCGGTGCGAGGGCTGCGGCGCCGTTCATGAGTGGCGCGAGGACGTGACCCTCGATACCCTCTGCCCCGGCTGCGACCGGCCGGGTGCCATGCGGCCCCATGTCGTCTGGTTCGGCGAGATGCCGCTCGACATGGACCGCATCTACGCGGCGCTTTCAGGCTGCAAGCTCTTCATCTCCATCGGGACGTCGGGCAACGTCTATCCGGCCGCCGGGTTCGTGCAGGAGGCAATGTTCCGCGCCCGCGCCCACACCGTCGAGCTGAACATGGAGCCGTCGGAGGGCGCGACGCTTTTCGTGGAGACGCATTACGGGCCGGCAACGGAGGTCGTGCCCCGCTATGTCGACCGGATCCTCACGGAGGGCTGGTGAGCGAGGCCGCGCCCGATCCGGAGACCGCTTTCGCCCGGACCCTGGCGGAGGTGCGGGCCTGCACCCTGTGCGCCGAGCATCTGCCGCTCGGCCCCCGGCCGGTCGTGCGTATGGAGGCGACGGCGCGCCTCCTCATCATCGGTCAGGCGCCGGGGACGAAGGTCCATGCCAGCGGCCTGCCGTTCGACGATCCGTCCGGCGACCGGCTGCGCGGCTGGCTTGGGGTAGACAAGTCTGTATTTTACGACGCATCGCGCATTGCCATCATGCCGATGGGTTTCTGCTATCCCGGCACATACGACAGGGGTGGGGACAAGCCGCCCCGGCCGGAATGCGCGCCGGCCTGGCACGACGCGCTGCTCGCCCATCTGCCCAACCTGGAACTCACCCTCCTCGTCGGTGCCTATTCCCAGGCGCGATACCTCGCCGGGCGCGCGGAGAAGACCCTGACCGCGACGGTCGCCCGCTGGCGGGAGTTCCTGCCGCAGTATCTCCCCACCCCGCATCCCAGCTGGCGTACGCTCAACTGGGCCAAGAAGAACCCCTGGTTCGAGGCGGAATTGATCCCGGAGCTGCAGAAGCGTGTCGGGACGCTGGTGTGAGGCTGCGGCTCCCTCTGCCGCTCCCTCTGCCGCCGCCTGCGGCCTCCCCCCTCCGCCCCCCCCCCCCACCCCTCCCCCTCCTGCCCCCCCCGTTGCCCCTCCCGTCGCTGCGCCGCAGTGAGACGAGCGCGAAGCGTCGTCCCGGTCACCGATAGTCGCAATCTGGAAAAGGCAAGCGCCGGTAGCGGTTCGCGGCATTGCATGTCTCTCGCCACCGCGATGCCCTAGACTGCGCCCCATGATCGTGCCCGACGACAGCAGAAAGGTTCTTCTCGCCAACGTCGCCGCCGCCGTCTCGTCCTTGAGCGCGGGGGCGTCGATCGCCGCGACGCGCTTCGTCATCGACCAGACGGACCCGGTGACCATTGGCTTCTACCGCTATCTGATCGGGGCCTTCGTCCTTCTGCCCGTGCTGGCCTGGGGCCTCGCGACACGGCGGGTATCCGCGCGCGACATGCTGGTCATCGCCCTTCTGGGGGTCGTCTTTTTCGGCTATTTCCCCTGGGCCTTCAGCGCGTCCCTGAAATACACGACCGCGGCGCGGGGCGCCGTTGGCCTCGCCACGGCGCCGATCATGACCCTTGTCCTTGCGCAGATCCTGGGCCGGGAGCGCATGACGCCGATGAAAAGCCTCGCCGTCGCCGTCGCCTTCGCCGGCGTCGCCGTGGCGTTCAGCGATGCTCTCCTCGGGGGCGAGAACAAGGGGTTCCTGGGAGAGGCGCTGATGCTCGCCGCGGTCCTGGGCGCCGCGGTCTATTCCGTTTATGCCCGGCCCTATCTCGTCCGGCACGGACCCGTCTTCGTGACCTCTCTTGCCATCACCTTCGGGATGCTGTCGCTCCTACCCTTTGCGGCGGCCGAAGGCGCACTCTCCGCAGTCCCGACTTTCACGACGGGCGGCTGGGTGGCGGTGCTGTTTCTCGGCATCGTCGGCGGCGCGGTGCAGTTCGTCCTCTACACTTGGGCGCTCCGTTGGATCAGCCCGACCCGGACGGCGATCTACGTGACCCTGAACCCGATCTCGGCCCTCGTCCTCGCCGCCGTCATCCTGGGCGAGGCTCTGACCCCGCAACTTCTTGTCGGGGCGGTCCTGGTCATTTCCGGCATTTTCCTCGCC
>CAYGKX010000282.1:0-498 GCA_964350225.1 uncultured Rhodospirillaceae bacterium
CATCCCGAGGCCCGCGCCCTTCTCGACGCCTGCAGGTCGGTCACGAAGTCCGCCCTTCACGTACGCGAACCGATGGAACACTGGTCGAAGGGCCATGCCACCCTGATCGGCGATGCCGCCCATCCGATGGTGCCCTTCATGGCCCAGGGCGCCTGCATGGCCATCGAGGATGCTGTCGTCCTGGCCCGCGCACTTGATGGGGTCGACGTGGCCGGCGCGCCCGCGGCGCTGGCGCGATACGAGGCTGCACGTCTCGACCGGACGGCCGAGATCCAGAGAAGTTCGCTGGCCAACGAGTGGATGAAGCAGCAAGGCAACGCTGACTGGGTCTACGGCTATCGCGCGTGGGACGTGGAGCTGGCGGATTAGTCTCAGTCAGTCGCGACGCATGCCCGACGGGTCGCTGCACGACGGTCGCTGCCCAATGCCCGCTACATGATGAAGGACGTCACCAGCAGGAAGTAGATCGCCAGGCTCGCGACGTCCTGCACGATGGTG
>CAYGKX010000282.1:508-2211 GCA_964350225.1 uncultured Rhodospirillaceae bacterium
CGCCAACGAGTGGATGAAGAAGCAGGGCAACGCCGACTGGGTCTATGGCTATCGCGCCTGGGAAGAAGACCTTCCCGACACCCCTTCTCAGTAACCCAGCGCCTTCGTCGCCAGCGCGGCCCCCTCGACCAGAGACCTCAGCTTCGCCCAGGCGATCTGCGGGTGGGACCGGCCGCCGAAGCCGCAGTCCGTGCCGGCGATGACATTCTCGCGCCCGACCCGTTCGGCGAAGCGCTGAATGCGCTGGGACACCAGTTCCGGATGCTCGATGAGATCCGTCGAATGGGTTACCGCGCCGGGCACCAGGATCTTGCCGTCCGGCAGCTTCACGTCGTCCCAGACGACATATTCGTGCTCGTGCCGCGCATTGGCCGCCTCGATGACATAGGCGCCCGCCCTAACCTCCAGCATGATGTCGACGATCTCGCGCATCTCGATGTCGTAAGCATGGGGACCGTGCCAACTGCCCCAGCACAGGTGGTAGCGCACCTGGTCCTCCGGGATACCGTCGAGGGCGTGGTTCAGCGCCTCGATCCGCGTGCGGCACCAGGCCCGGTAGCCCTCGAGGCCCATCGCCATTCCGGTCCTGTCCCAGGTCGCCGGCAGCCAGGCGTCGTCGACCTGCAGGACCAGCCCGGCATCGGCGATCATCCGGTATTCGGTCCGGAGCGCGTCGGCCATGCCGAAGATGAACTCCTCCTGCGAGGCATAGTGCTCGTTCCGGTAATAGGGTTCGAGGCTCGCGGGCGCGGTGGTCGTGAGAAAGACGTCTTCCGTCCCGGCGGTCTCCGTCAGCAGGTCGATCTCGCGCCGGAGCGCCTCCTGGCCGATATACGTCATCGGCTCGGTGCAATACCAGGTGATGCGGGTCGTCTTGATCTGCTCGTTCGGCGCATAGAAGAGCGTGCCCTTCTCGCCGGCATATTTGTAGAAGTCGGCGAATTCCTCCCGGTCCTTGCCCAGGGTCGTGAACATCTTGCCGTCTTCGTCGGGCCGGGGCTCGCAGCCGCCGAGCCGCCCGTCCATGAAGGACAGCCAGTCGCCCCCCTTGGTGTATTCCCCCTCGTTGACGATATCGATACCCGCCTCGCGCTGGCGGGCGAGAACCCCTTGGACCTCGCCGCGCAGCCGGGCCTCGAAGTCGATATCGCCCTCCGTGACCGGCTGATCCCAGGGCAGGCTGCCCGCGTGGGTCGTCAGCACCTTGTCCTCACTGCGTCGCATCGGCGTTTCCTCCTCGCCCGTTCCTCCCGTTTCTTCAATCGTTCGATAGAAAGCGGCAAATGGCAACCACCCTGCGAGACGCATCGATCAATAGGCCGTGCCATCCTTCCGCGTGAATATCCAGTTCCCGTCCGCGCCCAGCTCCGCCTGGATGTCGTCCCTCGGGTAGCTTGCCCCGTCGCCCGGAGTCCGGTCGCCGATTTCGAGGTACAGGACATCCACATCCGTCCGGTTGACCAGCTGGTGGGCGATGCCGCCGGCCGGGAAGCCGGCGCACATGCCGGGGGCGAGTTCGACCTCCCCGTCCTCCGTCACAAGGGTGGGCCGCCCCTCGAGCACGTAGACGAACTCGTCCTGCCGGCTGTGCCGGTGCAGAAGGGCGGACTCGCCGCCAGGCGCCATCCGGGTCAGGTTGACGCCGAAATTGGTCAGGCCGAACAGGTCGCCCAGCGGCCGCTTCTCCCGCTTGAGCATGCGGC
>CAYGKX010000282.1:2221-5810 GCA_964350225.1 uncultured Rhodospirillaceae bacterium
GTGCGCGGCGGCGCCGCTGCCGCGTCGACCGCCCTTGGCCGTTCCGCTTTATCCTGGTTCATTTCGCACTCTCCCCTGTGGGTCTCGCTCTCACGCCGAATTAGGATCCGCCGCGCCCCTTTTCATTTCGCCGCGCGACGCTAAAATCCGCGCGCGATCGGGGCGCCGCCCATGTGACGGCATTTACCCACCAGATATAGTATTGCGAGCGCCCGGCTGGTATAAACTTGGCCGGTTTCGCGGCGCTGGATCGCAGGACCGAGACCGAGAACGAGGAAGCCATGGCCGGCCATTCCCAATTCAAGAACATCATGCACCGCAAGGGCGCGCAGGATGCGAAGCGCGCCAAGATCTTCGCCCGTCACGCACGGGAGATCATGGTCGCCGCCCGGGGCGGTGCCGACCCGGCGATGAATGCCGCCCTGCGCACCGCGGTCGCCGCGGCCCGCGGACAGAACATGCCCAAGGACAACATCGACCGCGCCATCAAGAAGGGCAGCGGGGAGGATGGCGGCGCGGACAGTTTCGAGGAAATCCGCTACGAGGGGTATGGCCCCGGCGGGGTCGCCATGATCGTCGACACCCTGACCGATAACCGGAACCGGACGGCCTCGGAAATCCGCTCGGCCTTTTCCAAGCATGGCGGCAACCTCGGCGAGACCAACAGCGTGTCATTCATGTTCGACCGGATCGGGCAGATCGTCTATCCGGCCGACACGGCAAGCGCCGACGACGTCTTCGAAGCGGCCCTGGAGGCAGGCGCTTCCGATGTCGACAGCACAGGGTCGACACATGAGATCGTATGCGCGCCGGAAGACCTGCATGCGGTCCTCGAGAGCCTCGCGGAGCGGTTCGGCGACCCGCAGAGTGCCGAGCTGGTCTGGAAACCGCAGACGACGGTCGATATCGACGAGGGCCAGGCGACGACCCTTTTCAAGCTGCTCGACGTGCTGGACGACAGCGACGACGTGCAGAACGTGTCGGCCAATTTCAACGTCTCCGACGACGTCATGGCGAAGCTGAGCGGGTGACGGCTTGGGCAGCGGCGGGATGCGCATTCTCGGGCTCGACCCCGGCCTCCGCCGCACCGGCTGGGGCATCGTCGCGGCGCGCGATAACCGCCTGAGCCACGTCGCGAGCGGTACCGTCGCGACCGATCCGAAGGCGACCATGGCCGCGCGGCTGACCCAGCTTTATCATGCCATCGACGACCTGATCGCGACCCACCGGCCGGACACGGCCGCGGTGGAGGAAGTGTTCGTCAACAAGAACCCGGCATCGACCCTGAAGCTCGGCCAGGCGCGCGGGGTCGTCATCATGGTTCCGGCGCTGCGCGCGATCCCGGTCGCTGAGTATGCCGCCAATCTGGTGAAGAAATCGGTTGTCGGATCGGGCCATGCGACCAAGGAACAGATCGCGATGATGATCGGGACATTGCTGCCGGGCGCCATACCAGACGGGCCGGACGCCGCCGACGCCCTGGCGGTCGCGATCTGCCACGCCCACCACGCCCAGACCCGCACCCTTTGGTCCGCGTCGTCGAGCGCGATGCCCGGGGCCGCCGAATGATTGCCTCGCTGAACGGCACCGTCGACAGCCTGGCGGCCGGCCATGCGGTGATCGACGTCGGCGGGGTTGGCTATCTCGTCTTCGCCTCCGGCCGCACCCTGGGTGCCCTGCCCGCCGCGGGCAATCCGGCGAAGCTGCTGATCGAGACCCATGTCCGCGAGGATCATATTCACCTTTACGGTTTCGCCGACGCGGATGAACGGGCCTGGTTCCGGCTGCTGACCACCGTCCAGGGCGTCGGCGCGCGCGTCGCCCTCGCCATTCTCTCGGTCCTCGCGCCGGCCGACCTCGCGGTTGCGCTCGCCGCTCAGGACAAGGGCGCACTGACCCGGGCGGATGGCGTCGGGCCGAAGCTCGCGCAGCGCATCCTCTCGGAACTCAAGGACAAGGCGGGCGATCTCGCTCTCGGCGCAACCCTCGGGGGCGGAACGACCGCACCGACGGCGGGTGCCCCGATCGCCAAGGGCCCGGCACAGGACGCCGTCTCGGCGCTCGTCAATCTCGGTTATGGCCGGAGCGAGGCCTTCAGTGCGGTAAACGCCGCAATGGCGGGCCTGGGCGACGGCGTGACGACCGAAAGCCTCATCCGTGAGGGCCTGAAGGAACTCGCCAAATGAGCGCCGCCGGGGCCGAGGGGCCCGACCGCATCCTGGCGCCGGAAACCGCGGACGACGATCCGGCCGATGGCTCGATCCGCCCGCAACGGCTTGCCGACTTCATCGGACAGCCGGCGCTGCGCGACAATCTCAAGGTCTTCATCGACGCCGCCCGCGGCCGTCAGGAGGCGCTCGACCATGTGCTGTTCCACGGCCCGCCGGGCCTCGGCAAGACGACCCTGGCCCAGATCGTCGCGCGCGAGATGGGTGTCGGCTTCCGCGCGACCTCCGGCCCGGTGATCGCGCGGGCGGGAGACCTCGCGGCACTGCTCACCAACCTGCAACCCAACGACGTCCTCTTCATCGACGAAATCCACCGGCTGAACCCGGCGGTCGAGGAGGTGCTTTATCCGGCGATGGAGGACTTCCAGCTCGATCTCATCATCGGCGAGGGTCCGGCCGCGCGCTCCGTGCGCATCGACCTCGCGCGCTTCACCCTGATCGGCGCGACGACCCGGTCGGGCCTCCTGACGACACCCCTCCGCGAACGCTTTGGCATTCCGCTCCGGCTGGATTTCTACAGCATCGAGGATCTCACGGTGATCGTCCGGCGCGCAGCGGGCATCCTCGACATGTCGCTGACGGAGGATGGTGCGCGGGAAATCGCCCGGCGCTCCCGCGGCACCCCGCGTGTCGCCGCGCGCCTCCTTCGGCGGGTGCGTGACTTCGGCACGGCGGCGGGCGGCGCGATCGATGCGGAGACGGCCGATGCCGCCCTCACCCGACTGGACGTCGACCGCGCCGGCCTCGACATGATGGACCGGCGATATCTGGCCGCCATCGCCGAGAAATACGCCGGCGGGCCGGTTGGCGTGGAGACGATCGCGGCGATCCTGTCCGAACAGCGCGACATGGTGGAGGACGTTATCGAGCCCTATCTGATCCAGCAGGCGCTGGTGCAACGGACGCCGCGCGGGCGCCTGCTCACGCCCGCGGCTTACAAGGCGCTCGGCCTGGCGCCACCCCAGCCGAGCCAGGCGCAGATGGACCTCTTGAAGGCCGGCGGCGGAGAAACCGGCGATGGGTGAGGGACGGATGGACGACCCCCGTCATGCCCCGCCCAGCGGCTGGGTCGATGCGGACGCCGACGAGCATGTCTTTCCCTTGCGGGTCTACTACGAGGACACCGACGCCGCCGGGATCGTATATTACGTCAACTACCTGAAGTTCGCGGAACGGGGGCGCACCGAAATGTTGCGCATCGCCGGCCGCGGCCAGGACAGAATGTGGAGAGAGGAGGGTCTCGGCTTTGCCGTCCGCAGCGCCCAGATCGACTACCGCCGTCCGGCGCGCCTGGACGACGCCCTGGAGGTCCGTACCCGCGTCCTTGAAGTCGGCGGCGCCAGCCTCCGGCTCGGCCAGCG
>CAYGKX010000283.1:0-4221 GCA_964350225.1 uncultured Rhodospirillaceae bacterium
CGCCCTTGGCGATCCAGCGCGACATCTTCGTCTTCTTCTATCTGTGGCGGATTTTCCGGCTGTGGATCACGGTCGGGCGCAAGCTGCGCCGCGCCAAGCGCGAGGCCGCGGCCGAGGGCCGGGTCCTTTATGTCGACGAGATCATGAAGGGGGGCAGCACATGACAAAACTTCGTACCCCGCCCCCGCCGCCCGACTATCCCTTCGCCTACAAGACACAGCCGCGCCGGTCCGGAAACGACATCAACGGGTTGGGACGCAAGGATTTCTTCCGGCCAGAGCAGGTCTTCCACAATACCGGCCGCGGCAAGGGGCGGGAGGACATCGACTGGGCCGCGCTGGACATGTTCTTCAACCTGACCAACCCCTGGCCGATGTTCTGGGAGAACCTGAAGGCCTGGTGGGAACGGCGGAACGCGGCGGGGCCGGTCAGGGGCGAGCCCGTCGCGGTCGACGACCCGAATGCGATGGCCGACAAGGTGAAGGCAAAGGCGCGCGAACTCGGCATCGAACTGGTGGGCATTGCCGAATATTCGGACGACGACCAGCTCGCCGGCTTCTCCTTCCCCTACAGGTACGCCATTTCCCTCGGCCATGTGATGGACCGGGAAAAGATGCTCGACGTCCCCTATACGCGGGGCTCGACGGAGGTCATGCGCACCTATCGCAAGGGCAACCAGAAAGCCAACAGGCTCGCGAAATTCATCCGTTCCATGGGCTGGCAGGCGGAGGCCTACGGGATCGGCGAGGACATCATGCAGATCCCCCAGGCGATCCGCGCGGGGATCGGCCAACTGGGCAAGCACGGCTCGATGATCTCGAAGGAATACGGCTCCAACTTCCGGCTCACCTGCGTCCTGACCGACATGCCGCTGGCCCTCGACGAACCGGTCGATTTCGGGGTCGACGACCTGTGCGCGACCTGCCGGCGCTGCGAGACCGACTGCCCGCCGGGCGCCATCTTCTCCGAGAAGCAGTGGGTGCGGGGCGAAGAGAAGTGGTATGTCGATTTCGACAAGTGCATCCCCTACTTCACCCACACCCACGGCTGTGCGATCTGCATCGAGGTCTGCCCTTGGTCGGAACCCGGACGCGGACCGATGCTGTCGGAGAAGCTCCTCGCCAAGCGCAAGCCGGAGACGGTGGCGGCGGAGTAGCGCCGCGCCGCGGGGGCCTGTCAGATGCGGTCCGCGCAGAAGCTTTCCGCCTTGCCGATCGCGAGCGGCCCGTCGCGCCGGCCGCCGACCGAGTTGAGGAAAGCCTTGTAGCGCGGGTCGGCCTCCAGCTGCCGTGCCGCGAACCGGCGCAATGCGTCGACCTGTACCGCCGGGATGTCGAGGGCGGTTTCGATATTGAGGAAACAGCGCCGTCGGCGGGGGTTCCGCAGGCTCGCGAATTCCACCACCACGGGCCCGTGGAAGGCGACGCGTCGACCATAGCGGCGCCTGAGGTTGGCGAAGAGGACTTCCGACATGCGGATCGCGTCCCGGCTGGCGCCATTGAGGGAACTGTCCACCGCCCCGACCAGCATCTGATAGACCGACGGTCCGGCCGCCCGCCGGTCGAAATCGACATCGAGGAACTGCATGGCGTTGACGACGATGAGGAGCACACGCTTCACCCGTCCGGAGGCGATAAGCTGCTGCAGGCCGACGTCGGACACCGGCGAGCCGAGGGCGCGGAGGATCGGCCAGAGCCCGATATTGTCCATCGCCCCGCCGTCGCCGAGATGGACGTAGTAGCGGGTGTCCTTGCGCGGCGGAGCGCCATAGGGCTCGCCGGTCCGGTACCAGCGGACCAGGCGCGCGCGGCGCAAACGGTCGCGCGGCGATTCGATGGCGTCCAATGTCTTCGGCCGGCCCTGCAATGCCGCCTCGACCCATTTCGGCTCACGCGGGCAGCCCGCCGCGCCGGGCGAGAAGTTGCGCAGCTTGATGGGCGCGAAAACCCCGTCGACGGCGGAGGAGGCCGTGACCGCCCGGGCGACCGGATAGCCCGCCAGGGTCGCGCAGATCTGGTCGAACTGGGCCTGGGTGAAGGTAAAGCGGCTTTGCTTCGTCGTGTCGTTGGCGTTCAGCACGACAAACGGGCGGCCAGCGCGCAGCAGGTCCGTGTAGGTCAGCCCACCGAAGATCGTGTCGCCGTAATATTCGGCGGCGACGTCGCTCCGGTTCACGGCCGACGTATTGATGCGAAGGATGTTGCGCAACACGCGGCCGGTGAGCTGCCGGGTCACCGGCCGCTTGAGATAGCGGCGCTCGTAGAGGGTCAGCCCGTCTTCACCGCGCTCGAACATCTTATCGCGATAGAGGCCGAAGAAGGCCGCCGTGAAGGCACCGCCCGACGTACCGGAGATGAGATCGACCTCGGACAGCAGGCTCCGTTCGCCGGCCCCCCGCCCGATCCTGGTCCTGTGCAGCGCCTCGAGCACCCCGAAGGCCATCGACGCGGCCCGCGCACCGCCGCCGGAAAAGGCCAGCAATACCAGGGTGTCGTCGCTGTTACCCGGCCCGCGGGCGAGATCGAGAAAGCGATATTGCGGCCCTTTCTCCCGACCCGCGGCGCGGCGATCCGGTATTTCCGGCAGTCCCGCACAGGCCGCCAGGACGGCCGCGATCGCCACCGATCCGATGCGTCTCAGGATGGTCATCTGTCCCCCCGCCGACCGTCCGAAATCCCCGTCCGGAACTATAGACGGAAAGCGCCGGGACCGTCCGGCGGAATTCGACAAACGCCGCCCGGGACACGTTTCTTCTGGCTGCTGCGTAATTCACCATGCGAGCCGGTTGACCATCATGAACAGTCGGCCCTATGCTCGCGTCTTAGCCTCGCGCAGTAAGGTTCGGAAACAAACGCGCTTTTTTGCCAGAGGCTGTTCCGCCGCCAGCGCTGGGGAACGCTGTCCCGTGACCGACATCATTGCAGCCCAGGATCGCCTTCAACGCGCCCTCGCCCGTCTGGAGTCCGCACAACGTGCGCTGATCCAGCGACGGGCCCAGGCCGCGCCCGTCGCCAACGCCAGTCCGTCGGCGGACCTGATCGCCTCTTTGGAAGCGGTGCAGAAGGAGAATAACGAGCTCTCGACCCTCGCGCAGGCCATCGGCGCGCGGCTGGACAAGACCATCAACAGGATCGAGACGCTGCTCGCGGAAGACGACGCCGGCGACGGAGAGCGGGCATGAGGGACGTCGAGATCGTCATCAACCGCCGGCCCTTCCGCATCGCCTGCGAAGCGGATCAGGAGCCGCGCCTGCGCGCGCTCGCGAAATATGTCGATCACGAGGTTCAGGGCCTGGCGGAACAGTTCGGACAGATCGGCGACGACCGCCTGCTCGTGATGGTCGCCCTCCTGCTCGCCGACCGTCTGGACGAAGCGTCGTCGAATTCGTCGGGGCCGCCGACGAACATTGCGCCGGCGGGTGCCGGCAACGGCATGGACGAGGACGAGGCGGCGGAGCTCTTCAACCTTCTCGCCGAACGGCTCGAACGCATGGCTGCCCAGCTGGAGCAGGCCGGAGGGTGACCGGCGACGCCCTCGCGTGTGCCAAACGCGCGCTCAGGGAACGGCAGTTGGCCGCCCGGATCGAACTGCACCAACAGGCCCCGAACGCCGGCGACCGCCTCCGCGACATTTTCCTGAGAGACATCGACCTGCCGCCCGGCGCGACTGTCGCGGGTTTTTGGTCGATGGGATCGGAGATCGACATCCGACCGCTCCTGACCGCCTTGGCCGACCGTGGGCATCCGCTGGCGCTGCCGGCCGTCGCCGGGCCTGCGCGCCCTCTGGTCTTTCGCACCTGGGCACCGGGCGACGAACTTGTGTCCGGCGGCTTCGGTACATCGGTCCCGCCGGAAAGCGCCCCCGAGATCCGCCCCGACATCCTGCTCGTCCCCCTGCTCGCCTTCGACCGTCGCGGCTTCCGCCTGGGCTATGGCGGCGGCTTCTATGACCGGACGATCGAGGCGCTCGAGGCGACGATCGCCGACGCCATCGGCATCGCCTTTGCCGGGCAGGAGGTCGCGGAAGTCCCCGTCGGCATCCATGACAGGCGGCTCGACCGCATCGCGACGGAACGGGGGATCGTTCGCACGACCGCGCCGCCGAGATCTCGCGCGAATTGATTTGCCGGCGCCGGCCCTTTATCTCCTGAGGAAATCCCCACGCGAGGCCGAAGGACACGGGAGCCCCCATGCGCATCCTCTATTGCGGCGATGTCGGCGG
>CAYGKX010000283.1:4231-5809 GCA_964350225.1 uncultured Rhodospirillaceae bacterium
CTGCGCGAACAGCTTGCACTGGATTTCGTCGCAGTGAATGGCGAGAACGCGGCGGGCGGCTTCGGCATCACCGAGACGATCTGCAAGGACCTCTATGCCGCGGGTGCCGACACGATCCTGCTCGGCAACCATGCCTGGGACCAGCGGGAGACGGTGTCCTACATCGACGGCGACCCGCGCCTGTTGCGCCCGATCAACTATCCGGCCGGCACGCCGGGCCGGGGACTCGCCGTCTTCGCCACCCAGAAGGGCAAGAAGGTCATGGTCGTCCAGGTCATGGGCCGCCTGTTCATGGATCCCCTGGACGACCCCTTCCCCGCACTCGACAAGGCGTTCGCCCAGCATCGGCTGGGCAGCGGGGGGGTCGACTTCGTTCTGGTCGACGTCCATGCCGAAGCGACGAGCGAGAAGATGGCGATCGGCCATTATTGCGACGGCAAGGCGAGCCTGGTCGCGGGCACCCACACCCATGTGCCGACCGCCGACGCCCAGGTCCTGCCGGGCGGCACCGGCTATATCACCGACCTGGGCATGTGCGGCGACTATGACAGCGTCATCGGCATGAAGAAGGAAAGCCCGATCGAGCGCTTCCGCCGGAAGATGCCGACCGAGCGCATGTCCGCCGCCGACGGCCCCGCCACCCTCTGCGCCGTCTTCGTCGAGACCGACGACGCGACAGGCCTGGCGCGCAAGGTGTTGCCCGTCCGCCTCGGCGGGCGCCTGGGTCAGACGGTGCCGGAGCTGAGTACCGCAGGCGCCTAGGGCGGGCCTAGTTTGATACATTAAGGGTTGGAACTGCCATGACCGGACTGAAGATTGGCATCTGCGGCGGCGGGGTTGGCGGGCTGAGCGCCGCCGCAGCGCTGCGCCTGGTCGGGCATGACCCCGTCGTCTTCGAACAGGCCGACGCCTTCCTGCGGGTCGGGGCCGACGTGAACCTGACGCCGAACGCCGTTCATGCGCTCGACCGTCTGGGTGTGGGTCAGAAGCTTCGCGATCTTGCCGCCCGTCCGACCCACCGGATCAGCCGGACCTGGGACACGGGCGAGGAAACCTCCCGCCTGCCCATGAGCGACGCGGCGGAGCAGCGCTACGGCTCCCCCCAGCTCACCTTCCATCGCGCCGACTTGCTCAAGGCGCTCGAGGCGGAGCTGCCGCCCGACAGGCTCCGTCTGGGCAAACGCGCGACCGGGCTCGTCGATGGCAAGACCACGGCCATCGAATTTGCCGACGGAAGCCGGCAGACGGTCGACATCGTTGTCGGGGCCGACGGCATCCACTCAGCCATCCGAACGGCCCTCTTCGGCCAGGACAATCCGAAATTCACGGGCCTCGTCTCCTACCGCGCCGTGGTGCCGCGGGAGGCGGTCCGCCACCTGCCGAACCTGGACGCCTTCACCAAATGGTGGGGCCCGACGCCCGACATGCAGCTCGTGACCTTCCCGCTGACCCGGGGCGAGGAAATCTTCGTCTTCGCGACGACGCCTCAGGAGGGGTGGACAGAGGAAGGCTGGACCCTGCCCGGCGACGTCGCCGAACTGCAGGCGATCTACAAGGACTTCCATCCCGAGGCCCGCG
>CAYGKX010000284.1:0-5795 GCA_964350225.1 uncultured Rhodospirillaceae bacterium
GTTATCGGGTGGTTCGCAGCCGCCGGGGCGGCTACCATGACGTTATCGTCTCGACACCACTGCGCCGCATCATGCCGGCGGGAGGGGGCATGAGTTTGGGCTACACCAGGTTAGGCGCCGCCTTTGCCGCGGTCGCGGTGAGCGCCGGTGGCGGCGAGGCCCATGCGGCCGCCCCGAAATGCGAGATCGACCGGCCGGTGCGGTTTGCCGGTCTCAACTGGGCCAGCAACGCCTTTCATGTCGCGGTCGCCCGCTACATCCTGAAGCACGGTTATGGTTGCGACACCCGTGTCGTGCCCGGCGCAACCCTGCTTCTCATCAACGGGCTCGGCCGGGGCGACGTCGACGTCTTCCTCGAACTCTACAAGGGCAATGCGCCGGAGGCCTGGCGCAAGATCGCCGCTCAGGGACGGGCGCGCGCCCTGTCCGGCGCCCTGGTGCCGGACGCGACAGAAGGCTGGTATGTGCCGCGCTATGTGGTCGAGGGCGACGAGAAGCGCGGCATCGCCGCGATGGCGCCGGGCCTCAAGCGTGTGTCGGACCTGCCGCGCTACAAGACGCTCTTCAGGGATCCGCGGGATCCCGAAAAGGGCCGCTTCTACAATTGCATGATCGGCTGGCGTTGCGAGGTGATGAACAGCAAAAAGCTCCAGGCCTACGGGCTGGACAAGGACTACACCAATTTCCGGCCGGGCAGCGGCGAGGCCCTGACGGCTGCGATCGTCAGCGCCTACAAGCGGGGCAAACCGATCCTCGCCTATTACTGGGCGCCGACCTGGCTTCTCGCGAAATACGACATGGTGAAGCTGGCGGAGCCTCCCCACGACAAGTCGGCCTGGCGGAAGTTGAGCGCCGCTCGCTCCGGCAAGGGGCTGAAGGCGACGGCCTACCCCCAGGTACCGATTGTCGTTGCCGTGAACAGCCGTTTTGCGAAGGACGCGCCAGGGCTGATCGGTTTCCTCGAGAAATACCGGACACCCGAAAGCATCGTCGCCGATGCCATCCTGTATATGCGCGAAGCGAGGGACGACAACGGCGTCAAGGCGGCCCGCCGGTTTTTCCAGCGCTCGCCCGGTCTGTGGCGCGGCTGGCTGCCGGCCGACGTCGCCGCCCGGGTCGCCGCCAGCCTGAAGTAGGAAAGCCCCGGTGAACGCCTGGGCGGTCGTGTCGCTCTTGCTGACCGCGGCCATCCCGGCGGCGATCGTCTTCGACGCGACGGGACGGATCTGGGGGCTGGCCCGCCCGGCGCGGTGGGGGGCCGCGCTTCTTGTCGCCGCCGCCATTACCATCCCTTTGGCCGCGATCGGCTGGGACCGGGTTGCAGGCTATGCCGGGGACGGGTCGCTCCTGCCGATCGCGGACGGGATCGATGCCCTCATAGACTGGCTCGTCCGCACGGCCGGCGACAGCTTCTCGGCGATCAACGATTTCGCCGTCTACTGGATCGCGGCGCTCGAACGCCTCCTGGATCGGACAATCGGCTGGCCGCTGATGGTCGCCATCGTCATCGGCATCGCCTACCACGCCTCGCGCGGCTGGCGGCTGCCGCTGGGCGCATTGGCAGCGCTCCTCTTCGTCTGGATGCTGCAGCTGTGGACCCCGACGATGCAGACCTTGTCCCTGATGATCGTCGCCATCGCCTCGACACTCGCCGTGGGCCTGCCAATCGGCATCGCCATGGCGCGCAGCAACCGGTTGAGATCCGTCCTGCTGCCAGTCCTCGACCTCATGCAGACGATGCCGTCATTGGTCTATCTCATCCCCGGCGTCATGTTGTTCGGCCTTGGCGCCTTTTCGGCCATCCTGGCGACGATGGTCTACGCCGCCCCGCCACTTATCCGCCTGACCGACCTGGGCATTCGCCAGGTCGACGGCGATGTGACGGAGGCTGCCGTCGCCTTCGGTGCCTCGCGGCGGCAAATCCTGTGGAGCGTACAGTTGCCCCTCGCCCTGCCCAGCATCATGGCGGGGATCAATCAGACCATCATGATGTCCCTCGCCATGGTCGTCATCGCGTCGATGATCGGGGTGAACGGGTTGGGGCAGGAGGTCCTCCAGGGGCTCATGCGGCAGCAGCCGGGCAAGGGCTTCGTCGCCGGCCTCGCGATCGTGCTGCTCGTGATCGTTCTCGACCGGATCACGCAGGCCTACGGCCGGAGGTCGGGGAGTGGAACGTCCTGACAAAGCCTGAATAGGTCGCGCCGGCGGGACGCTGACGAGCTTCCGTCGGCGCACGCTGACGTCAGGAAAGACGGTGTCGTCGCCAGGCGCCGGGCGGCGCGCCATGGGCTGCGGCGAAGCATCGGGTGAAGTGCGACAGATCGTTGAAACCGCAGGAGAAGGCGATTTCGCCGACGGCCCGTCCGCGTTCGGCCGGGTCGGCGAGGAGCCGCGTCGCGGCCGCAAGGCGTTCTTCCTGGATGCGGCGGGCGATCGAGCTGTCGTTTCGCGCGAAGATCGCCTGCAGGCTTCTCAGCGGGACGCCGACATCGGCCGCGACGGCGGCGGGCGTCAGGTCGGGATCCGTGGCCCGCGCGAGGATAAGGGTCGCCGCCCGGGCGAACAGACCGGCATGCAGCGCCCGGCGCGGAGCGGGTAGGGGCCGTGAGCGCCGGCCGATCTCGAAGGCGGCGAGTTCTGCGACTTGCCGAACGGCGGTGGAGCGGTTGTCGGTATCGAGATCGTCGCCAGCCCGCCAGAGCGTCGCGACGGATGCCGCGATCAGCCTGCCGACATGAGCGGCCCCGGGGATGAGGGCGCCCGCCGTTTCCTCGGCGCCCTGCGACCCGCCCGGGAACTGCCCGCGCGGCAGCTTGATCGACATCTGGGCGATCGGCTCCGCGCAGCCCAACTCGAACGGCCGGCTGGCATCGATGACATAGATATCGCCTGGCGCCAGCGCCGTTTCGTCGCCGGATTGGCGAAAGCTGCCACGTCCGCCGACATGAACATTCAGGAAGAGTATGTCCTGGCGGGAACGCGCGATCTCCGGCGAGGTGCGGTGCACCCGTTGCCGCCCGGCCCGCACCTCCGAACAGGAGGCGTCTCCCGCATCCAGCGTGCGGATCGTCCCGAAGAAACCGTCATCGCCGATCCGTTCGGGTCGCAGCGGCGTGAACCTTTCCGCCAGCGCCGCGCGCCAATAGTCGAACCGGTCGTCGGCCGGCGCGTCGTCGGTCGAAAAGATCCGCATCTTCCCGCTGCGCTCCCCTGAGCCTCGTTTTTTGCGCGCTCAGCCAAGCCGATTGGCCGACGCGCGCGCGATTCTATCATTTTGAAAGGGAGATCAAAGCGATGTGGCAAAGCGAAGTGATGGAACAGATGGGCATTGACGTGCCTTTCGTCGGGGCCGGCATGGCGATTGTCGGCGGACCGGCGCTGACGGCGGGCGTGTCCAATGCCGGCGGCCTCGGGCTTTTCTGCCTCGGACCGGGGACGCCGGAGTTGCTCGGGACTTCGATCGACCAGATCCGGCAGCTTACCGACCGGCCCTTCGGCGTCGACTTCATCGTCGAGGACACGTCCTTCGGCCCGGCGACGACCGAGGCGCATATCGATGTCGTGGTGGAGAAGAAGGTCCCACTGGTCGTGTTCTTCTGGAACCCGCCGCCGGCAGAATGGGTCGCGAAGATCCGCGAGAGCGGCGCGAAGATCTGGGGCACCGCCTATTCGGTCGAGAGCGCGTTGAAGCTGGAGGAACTGGGGGTCGACGCGATCATCGTGCAGACCAACGAGGCGGGGGGCCATGTCAAGGCGACCCTGGGGGCACTCTCTCTCATCCCGGCGACCGTCGCCGCGCTGAACGGCACGCCGGTGATCGCGGCCGGCGGGATTGTTGACGGTCCCACGGCGGCGGCGGCCTTCGCGTTGGGGGCGGATGCCGTCTGTGTCGGGACCCGACTTGTCGCGAGCGTCGAGAGCCTGGCGAGCGACGAATACAAGGAGCGGCTCCTTCAGGCGAAGAGTGGTGAAACCACCGTGACCACCATCTTCGGCCCCGAATGGCCGGATGCGCCGATGCGGGTGATCCGGAACGCGGCCGTTGCGCAGTCGGAGAGGGGAGAAGGCGTGCCGGAGGGGGTGATCGGCAAGACCCTGGTCTTCGGTCAGGAGTACGACATGCCGGCCTGTTCGGCGATCCTCCCGACCCTCAATACCAAGGGCGACCACGAGGCGATGTGCATTGCGGCCGGCGCAGGTGTCGGTTCGATTACGTCGGTCAAGACCGCGGCGGAGATCGTCTCTGACGTGATCGACGGGGCGCGGGAGGCGATGCGGGCCTCGGCCGGACGGGTTTCCTAGCGCCGGACCCCGGGGGAAAGGGCTGCGTCTAGTCTTGGGGGCAGCCCTTCACCCGCCCGGCGACCCGCACCCGCAGAACCTTGCGATAGCCGATGCCCTTTTTCGTCAGCGGGCGCATCGACGCCTTGCCGGCGCCCGAGAACAGGTCGATCCTCTTGCCGCGGATGGCCCCGCCGGTGTCGAGCGCGTACCAGAGGCCGTCGTGCCGGCTGCCATCCGGAAGGCGCATGCCCTTGGTGCTGGGAATGAAGAGGACCGATCCCAGGGGAATGAGGCGCGGATCGACGGCGGCGATACGATAGGGGACCATGGGGCAGGTTGCGCCGTGCCCGTAGGTGTTGCGGCCGACCTTCCAGCGCCAGGTGCCGTTCTTCCGGGCGACGATGTTGAGGATGCGCCCGTCGTTGAGTTTCGCGGTGCCCTGGATCTTCGCCGCCCGGAAAAAGGCGGCCGAGACCCGGGCCAGTACCCGTCCGCGCCGGTCGAGGAAGGCGGCGCCGCGCCCGGGCGGATAATCGGATTGCAGTTCCACATGGTAGAGCGTTTCGCGTAACGCCAGGGTCCGGGCCGTCGCCGATTGCGCCGACAGCGCCAGAAGGGCGCCAAGTGTCGCGCCGGTCACGAGACGGCCCGGCACGCGCGCCATCGGATGGGGGCGGGGGCGTTTGGTCGAATGCATCGTCGTCATGGGCAAGTCGTCTAGCTGGTGGCTTCCGCCCGTGTCTTGAGCCCGGCGCAGAACGCCTGGAAAGCCTCGGTCATGTCCGGCATCGACCGCGCGATGAGGGGCAGGACCAGGCCATCGAAGACTTCGTGCAGGGTGAAGCGGAGGGCGCCTTCGTCGGTCGGTGAAAGGGTGAAGCTGCGCGTGCCCCTGAAGAGCCCGAACGGCATGCCGCCGGACCAGACCATGACCGACGGCGGGTCGAGCCGGGTGACCTTGACCGCAAAGGCCCGTCCCGGCGCCAGTTTCGAATAGACCTTGAGCTTCGCGCCAGGCGCGACCGACCCCAGGATCTTCTCGCAGAACGGATCCCAGTCCGGGTAGGACCGGACGTCGGTCAGGATCGACCAGACTGTCTCCGCCGGGGCGGATATGGTCGTGTCAGCCTTGAATTCAAGCATTTCTTCCGTTCTCTCTCGTGAGTGGCGCCGGCGGGCGGGACCGCGATCCGGGTTGACCGGCGCCAGGGCGTATTCAATTCGGCGACTTCCGAACATCTCCGAAACCAGCTTGAAGGGTGCCGGGGCGTTGTCTCGTCCGTCCGTTTCTGGCCGCTCCGATGACGCGTCGGCCGTACCCCGTCAGTTGATAGCCTGAAAATTACGTTAACGAATGATTGTCGAGCGGATCAAACCGTTTCGCCGGGTCCGCTGCGCGATTTCGCCGCCGCCCGGCATCGGCTAGGGTCGCGCATCTCCCGTCACCTGAAATCGGAGGGCAGGTAGCCCGTGATCGACAGACGTTTCTTTCTCGCCGCCGCCGGAGCGGG
>CAYGKX010000285.1:0-1509 GCA_964350225.1 uncultured Rhodospirillaceae bacterium
GACAATCTCCAATCGTGGCGCAATTTCGAAATCCTGCTCAAGGACGGCGACGGAACCTGGACCGTCAAGAACGGCCCGACGACCGGCGTGGCAAGCGTCACCGTCGATGCCGGAAAACTGGTTCTCCTCGGTACCTGGAGCGTCACGGGCAACACGACAACCGTCGCCGCAGGCGCCACCCTCGATATCGGCGACGGCGAGACGACCACGACCCTGACCGAGGCGGGGAATGTCGAGCTGACCGGTACGCTGAATGTCGTCAACAAGGGCACCGTCACGGTTGCCGGCGCGACGAACCTTCATGGCGGTACTTTGAATATCGAGGCGGGCGGCGGTTATGCGGCCAATGGCGGGGTGACCGGCGATGGCGGCAACGACACGATCAATGTCGTCGGCGGCACTTTCAACGCCAGCACGGTCGATCTGGGCGACGGCGACAATGCCATTACGGTGGATGTCGGCCAGATCATTATCATCATCGATGAAAATTCGGGCGCGGCAGAGTTAGTCGGCGGGACCTTAACCGCATCGACAGTAACGACGGGCGCGGGCACTGATACCGTAACCGTCCGGGGTAGCTTTATCGCGACCGACGTCGCCCTCGGCGGCGGCGACGACAGCCTCATTCTGGATAGTACGGGCCACCTCGGCTTCGTCGCCGACAGCATCGACGGCGGCGGCGGGACCGGCGACAAGATCGTGGTGACGGGCACGGCCTCCGGCACGACCCTCGTCTTCCTGCAAAATGTCACGGGCTTCGAGACATTCGAGAAGACGGGCAGCGCCACCTGGTTCGTCATCACCAACAGCGCAAGCTTCGAGAATTTCGACGTCAAGGCGGGCGCACTGATGGTCGAGGGCTACTGGAACAGCGACAGCGCCTCGGTCGCCGCCGGCGCCACCCTGACCATCGGTGAAGACGATCCGACGGAATTCGAGGTCGGCGGTACCACAACCGTCTCCGGGACACTGAAGGCCGCGGGGCTCTCCACCGTGACCCTCGGCCAGCTCGCGCTCGATGGCGGACGGGTCGAGGTGCAGGACACAGGGTTCCTCTCGACGACGGGCATCTCGATCACGAACGCGGCGACAGTCGACATCAAGACAGGGGGCAGCCTGGTCCTGACCGGCGGCATCGGCTCGACGGACGCCACGGATATCGAGGTTCTCGTCGATGGCAGCTTCGAAAAGACCGGAAGCGGCGACATGCAGCTGGTCGGCTCCGGTACCGTCGCGCTCAGGATCACCGGCAGCTTTGCGGCGGCGGGCGGGAGCCTGACCCTCGACGGGACGAGCACCCTGCTCGAACTCAAGCCGACCTCCGACACGACGGACCTGATCCTTCCCGCCACCGTCTCCGCCCTGGGCGAGGACGACACGCTGCTGGTCGGCGGCACGGCGGACCGCACCCTCACAGGCCTCGACGGCTTCACCGGGTTCGAACATCTCATCAAGGAAGACGCAAACAGCTGGACCCTGAATGCCGGCGGCTCGGGTGCTTCGGTCGGC
>CAYGKX010000285.1:1519-5276 GCA_964350225.1 uncultured Rhodospirillaceae bacterium
CCGTGACGGTCAACGCCGGCACGCTGACCCTCACCGGCATCTGGAACATCATCGGGAATACCCTGACCGTGCTGGCGGGCGGGACCCAGAATATCGGCGACGGCGCCACGGCGACCGCGGTCACCGAGAGCGGTGACGCCGATATCTCCGGCATTCTGACGGTCAAGGGTCTGGGCACCCTCAACGTGGCGGGCATGACGACGGTCAACGCGGGCGGACAACTGGTCGTGGAGGACCTGGGCACCTTCGCCGGCTCCGACCTCACCATCGCGGCGGGGGCCGAGGTCGACATCCTGACCGGCGGCGCTGGCTCCTCGGCGGTCACGTCCCTTGCCGGCAGCCTGACGGTCCGATCCGGCGCGACCTACATGACGACAGGCGCGCTCACCGCGAACGGCAATGCACTTCTGCAGGTCGCGGGCGGCGCGTTCACCGCGTCGGGCACGACGACAGTGGCCGACATGGCCACGATGACGGTCGATACCGGCGGTTCATTCGATGCGACCGGTGCGGTGCTGGTCACGGACAGCGCGGGACTGGCGGTCACGAACGGGGGCGGCGTTACCGCCCAGGACACAACGACGGTCGCCGCGTTCGGAACGATCATGGTCTCCGCCAACGGCAGCTTCGATGCGATGGGGCCTGTGCTTTTCAGCGACAGCGGCGGCCTGCAGCTCGCCAGCGGCGGCAGCTTCACCGCTAGAGACACGACAACGCTCACCGGGACCGGCGGCATTCGGGTCGACACGGCCAGCCTGTATCAGGCGATGGGACCCGTCCTGATCAAGGACAGCACCAGCATCTACGTGACCGGCGGCAGCACATTCACCGCGACGCAAGGCACCACCGTTTCCAACGAAGCCAGCCTCGCTGTCGACAACGGCAGCCAGTATCTGGCCACAGGCCCGGTCCTGGTCGAAGATACGGCGTTCCTTTATGTCGGCGGTGCCACCTTCTCCGCGGCCGGTGGCACGACCGTATCGGGCGGCGCAAACATCGGCGTGGACGCGGGCGGTCTGTACCAGGCCGCGGGCCCGGTCCTGATCCGGGACGGCGCCGCCATACTTGTGGCAAGCGGCGGCGTCGTCACGGCGACGGGCGCGACGACCCTGGAAGGCAACGGCCTTCTGCGGCTGTCCACAGGCGCCACCTATGGCTCGGGGCAGATGGTCACGCTCGATGGCGGCAGCTTGCAGGGTCTCGGCAGGGTCGTCGGCCAGGTGCACAACACCGGGGGAACGGTGGCCGCCCGGGACCTCGTCGGGACAGAGACGGTTTACGGCACCCTGACGCTCGAGGGCAGCTACCGGCAGGGCGCGGGCGGTAGGCTCGTCACGCATATCCAGCCGGCCGGACCGACCACCCTTCTCGACGTGGTCGGCAATGCGGAGCTGTCGGGCACCCTGACGATCGACAGCGTCCAGGCGGGCTTCACGGCCGGGCAGCGCTTCCGCGTCATCGCGACCGATGCGCCCATCACCGGCATGTTCACCGCGACGAACGTCACGGGCGCGGGCCTGAACGGCCTCGTCGCCTGGGTCGGCCGGACCGACGACGCCGGCAACCAGACAGCAGACGGCAACAATGTCGACATCCTGCTGATCGCGCCGCCGACCACCACGCTCGACGGGCTCAACCGGAATCAGACGGCGGTCGCCAAGCATATCGGCGGCCTGCTCCTTGCCGACACGGTGCTGCTGGAGACCGATATTTCGCTCTTCTACGCCTCGGCGATGGGCGGCTATGCCTACGACCAACTGTCGAGCGAATCCTACGACGCCTTCACCGCCTTCTCCTTCGACACCGCCCGGCAGTTCGGCGGGCTGATCGACGACCGGGCGCGCAGCCTGCGTTGCGGGGAGACGGGCGGCGCCTTTTGCGGCGCGGGACGGGGGGGCGGCGCCACGGTTTCGGCAGCCCAGATCGGCGCCCAGCTTGCCGCCCTCGGCACCGGGCCGGACGCGCCCGGTCCGGGTGCCCGGAAAGGCTTTGCCCCAACGCGTACGGCCGGCTGGTCGGTCTGGGCGTCGGGCCTCGGCTCCAACATCACGAAGGACCGGACGAGCGAGAATATCGGCTACTCCGGCTGGACGACGGGCGGCGCCATCGGCGTCGACCTCGCCCTCTCCCGCCGATGGGTCGTCGGCGTCCTCGCCGGCGGCGCGCGGAGCAACATCGATTTCTCGGGTGTGACGACCGACGGCGACATGGAAAGCGTGACGGTCGGCGTCTACACCGCCTGGTACGGCCGCCGCTGGTTCGCCGACGCCGCCTTCACCTATTCCAAGACCTGGGTCGACGCGGACCGGGACCTGAGCCTCTTCGGCTCCCCCGTCACCGCCACAGGCAAGACCACGGGCGATCAGTATGCCGCCCACGCGACCCTGGGGTATGGGCTGACCTTCGGCAAGCTCGCCGTCGAAGCGGCCGGCGGCATCGACTGGGTGCAGCTGCGCCAGAGGAGCTTCACCGAGACCGGCGCGGGCGCGCTCAACCTGACCGTGAACAGCCGGACCGATGACAGCCTCCGGCTCCGCTTCGGGCTGCGCGTGGCGCGGGCCTGGCAGGTAAAGCACAACCTGGCGGTCGTCCCCAGCCTCAGGGTCGGCTACGCGCGGGAAATGCTCGATACGACCCGGCCGATCCGCGCCTCCCTCGCCAGTATCGGCGGCAGCTTCACGGTGACGGGCGACGAGGGCGGGCGCGACTTCCTGACCTTCGGCGGCGGCATCCAGGCGGTCTTCACCCAGGGTGTCACCCTGTTCTTCCGGCATTCGGGCGAATGGTCGCGCGACCGTCTGAGCAACAGCTTCACCGGCGGCCTCAAGATCAGCTGGTAGCCATCGCCTCCAATCCGAGGCAACGGCCGCCTCCTCCCGGGTGACCGTGCTGCCCGCTCAGCCCTTCCCGTCGCCACGGCCCAGCGCCGGGACCGGGCCCAGGGACCGTTCCTCCCCTGCGAAGCGGGCGGCGGGTGCCGGGATCGATATGGGGCCGTTCGGGCTGTCCACGGTGACGCGGCGCAGGTGGGGGTGGCACGACAGGCCCGCCATGTCATTGACCGTCGCGAAGGCGATATCGGCCTCGGCCAGCCGGCGAAAAGCCGTCTCCGCATCCAGCTGGGCGAAGGCCGCGGCGACCAGGCCGTCGACCTCCGCCCGGTTCCGGACCCTTGCGACGTTGGTCGAGAAGCGCGGGTCCTCGGCAAGCCCGGCGTCGCCGATGAAATCCGCGGAGAGCCGCGCCCATTCCCGGTCGCTTTGTATGGAGATCAGGATCGGCTGTCCCGCCTTCGGCTGGAAGACGCCATAGGGCGCGATCGAGGGGTGCGCGAGCCCGGCACGCTGCGGGCTCCTGCCGCCTTCATGGTTGAGGAGCGGCACGGTCAGCCAGTCGGCCATGACGTCGAACATCGAGACGGAGATGATCGCCCCGGCGCCCGTGATGCCCCGGCGGACAAGCGCCTCCAGGATCGCGGCATGGGCGGTCGCACCGGTCGCGATGTCGACGATGGAAATACCCACCCGGGCCGGCGACTCGGGCCCGCCGGTGATGCCGGCAAGTCCGGATTCCGCCTGGATCAGCAGATCGTAGGCCTTCCGATCGGCCAGCGGTCCCGCATCGCCAT
Organism: uncultured Rhodospirillaceae bacterium; assembly: GCA_964350225.1. Classification (GTDB taxonomy): domain Bacteria; phylum Pseudomonadota; class Alphaproteobacteria; order Bin65; family Bin65; genus CAYGKX01. Next base: position 5,148 of record CAYGKX010000285.1, read on the forward strand.
AGCCTGTGATCGAGCAGACGACGAGGCGCGGGTACTCTCGCAGCAGGCGTTCGGGGTCGAAGCCAAGGCGCAACAGGGCGCCCGGCTTCAGATTCTGAATGAGGACATCGGCGCCGGACAAACGCGTTT
>CAYGKX010000285.1:5291-5771 GCA_964350225.1 uncultured Rhodospirillaceae bacterium
GCCATGGACCTCGTGGTCGTAGCCGCGGGCGAAATCGCCCTCCGGCCGTTCGATCTTGACGACATGCGCGCCGGCGTCGGCCAGGCGGGAGGAGGCGAAGGGCGCGGCCACCGCCTGCTCGATCGCGACGACCTCGAGGCCCTCCAGCGGGAGCATCAGAAGGACCGGGGCAGGCCCAGCACATGCTCGGCCACGTAGGACAGGATCAGGTTCGTCGAGATCGGCGCGACCTGGTAGAGCCGCGTCTCGCGGAACTTCCGCTCCACGTCATACTCGGCGGCGAAGCCGAAACCGCCATGGAACTGGATGCAGGCATTGGCCGCCTCCCAAGACGCCTTGGCGGCGAGATACTTGGCCATGTTCGCTTCCGCCCCGCAGGGCCGGCCGGCATCGTAGAGCGCGCAGGCCTTGTAGCGCATGAGGTTCGCCGCCTCGACCTCGATGAAAGCCTCGGCGATGGGAAACTGGACACCCTGGTTC
>CAYGKX010000286.1:0-1327 GCA_964350225.1 uncultured Rhodospirillaceae bacterium
TCCTCGACGATCGCCTCGCCGCGCGCCTCATAGCGTTCGCGGATCATCTCGTCGGTGAACGCCGGGACCACCATGCCCTGAAAGAGCGTGTTGTCGGCGACGATGAGGCCGCCGGTCCGCAGAAGATCGAGGCCGAGGTCCCAATAGTAGGTGTAATTCCACTTGTCGGCATCGAGAAAGATGAAGTCCATCGTGCCGGCGTGGCCCTCGTCGATCAGTTCCTGCAGCCCCTCGCGGGCGGGTTTCAGCCGCAGTTCGATCTTGTCGGCGACACCGGCCTTCTCCCAGTAGCGGCGTGCCACCTTTGTCCAATTGTCGCTGACATCGAAGCACCAGAACTTTGTGTCCGGCGGCGTCGCCATGGCCATGATCAGGGAACTGTAGCCGGTGAAGACGCCGACCTCGACGATCCGCTTGGGGGCGAGCGCCCGGATCAGGACTTCCATGAACTGCCCTTGCAGGGGCGATACGGCGATGTTGTGGCGCGGGTCCTTTGCCGTTTCCTCCCGATGCTCCGCCAGGATCGGGCTGTCGCGGAACGACACCTTTTCCAGATAGTCGTAGAGCGCGTCGTTCATCTGGATCAAGCCGCCGCTCATGTCGGTGTCTCCGCGTGCTGGTGGAAGCAGATCGGCGAAGGCTAGCGCACTCACCGGGATGCGTCAGCCGGGCAAACGGACAGGGCGGCGATGCGTCAGCCGTAGAAAAGCCGTGGCAGGATCAGCGATATCCACGGGACGAGAATCAAAACGGTCAGGCGGCAGATATCCGCGACCCAGAAGGGGGTCACGCCCTTGAAGATCGTCGTCGTCTTGACGTCGGGCAGCACGCCCGAGAGGACGAAAACATTCAACCCGATGGGGGGCGTAATCAGGCTGATCTCCGTGACGACCACGGCGACGATGCCGAACCACACCAGGATATAGCGCGGGTCGATCCCGAGGTCGCCCGCCAGCGACTTTACGACCGGGTAGAACACCGGCACGGTCAGGAGCAGCATCGACAGGCTCTCGAAGACACAGCCGAGGACGATGTAGATCAGGACGATGACGAGGATGACCAGATAGGCGTTAAGCCCGCTGTCGGTAATGAGGCTGGTCAGCGCGGACGGCAGCCCGGCCCGTGTCACGAAGTTCGAGAAGATGAGGGCGCCGATCAGAACGATGAAGAGGGTTGCCGTCGTGCGCACCGTCTCGGTGAAGATTGCGCGCAACGAGACCCAGTCCATCCGCCAGAAGAGGACGAGCGACGAGAAAAAGGCGCCAGTTTCGGCGAGCGCCGCCCTGTCCGTACCGCGCCCACCGAGCCAGCCCTTCCAGACGGTGGT
>CAYGKX010000286.1:1337-5267 GCA_964350225.1 uncultured Rhodospirillaceae bacterium
GGTAAAGGCGCCCATGCCACGGGGCGCCCGCGGGGTCAGAGCGCCGCGCAGTAGCGCGATCAGGAAGGCGCCCAGCGCGCCGACGCCGGCAGCCTCGTTCGGCGTGAAGGCGCCGGTATAGATGCCGCCCATCACGCCGACGAAGAGGACGACCGTCCAGCCAACCTGGGAAAGAGCGTCCCAGCGCTTGCTCCAGGGATATTTCTCGGCGCGCGGCCCGGCCTTGGGGTTGCGCATGACGACCCACTGGACGGCAAGCAGGTAGAAGGTGATGCCGAGCATGCCGGGGAGGAAGCCGGCGGCGAACAGGTCGCGGATGCTCGTCTCGGTCATGATGCCGTAGATCACGAGGATGACCGACGGCGGAATGAGGATGCCCAGGGTCCCGCCGGAGGCGATCGATGCGGTGGCGAGCGAATCGTTGTAGCCGAAGCGGCGCATCGACGGCATGGCGACCTTGGCCATGGTCGCGGCCGTCGCGAGGGAGGACCCGCAGATCGCGCTGAAACCGCCGCAGGCGACGATCGTCGCCATGGCGAGCCCGCCGCGCCGATGGCCGAGGAACGCATGGGAGGCTTCGTAGAGTTCCCGCGAGAGACCCGCCTTGGCGACCAGGTTACCCATCAGGATGAACATCGGCACGACGGCGAGCTCGTAGTTCATCGTCGCCGTCTGGATCACCAGGGTCGCGTTCGCCGCGGAGACCTGGAAGCCTTCCATCAGCCAGAAGCCGACGAAGCCGACGATACCCATTGCGAACGCGATGGGCATACGGAGGAAGATGAGCAGCAGAAGCGCCGCGAAGCCGAGCAGCGACGCAGTCATGAGCGACGTTTCTTTCTAGCGACGGCGGCCATGTGGGTCAGGCGCCGGGAGGGGTGTGTTCGCGTTCGTCGTCCTCGAAACCGGGCGACAGGGGTCCGAAATTGCGGATGTACCGAATGAGATTGAGGAGCAGCAGGATCGCGGTCAGGCCCGCCATCACGCTGATGAAATAATAGATGTTCCAGAGGCCGATGCTCAGGTCCTCCGTCATTTCCGTATATTCCTTGGCGTCGAGCGCGGCGAAATAGAGCTGGTAGCAGACGCCGGCCATCAGCAGCATCGTAATGATGTTCAAGCCGATCTGGCGCGGATTGATGGCCGATTTGGGATAGACGAGGTCGATCAGATCGACCGAGATATGCTCCTCGCGGTACCCGACGATCGGCACGGCCGCGAAGACGATCAGGGGGATCATCAGCCGCGTCAGCTCGGTCGCGCCGAAGACAGGACTGTTGAACACCTCCCGCCCGATGACGTCCGCGCAGTTCAGCACGACCATCGCGAACAGGACGATGCTGGCCAGCACGTCGAGCGGGACCGTCAGCCATCCGACTGACGGTCCCCCCCTGAAACGTGACGAGTGGAAGAAGTGCGGGCTGGTCACGGATCGGCTCGATCCGAAATCCGCTTACTTATACTCGGCGGCCTGCTTGCGCAGGTACTCGAGCGCTTCCTGGGCCTGGTCCATGCCCTTCGCCTTCATCTCGCCGACCCACTTCGCCTCGACCTTCTTGGCCACTTCGGCGATCGCATTGCGAACCGACTCGTCGCCCTCGAAGTAATTGGTATCCTTCTTGGCGACCGCGAGGCCCGCGGCATCCGCCGTGTCCCAGGCCTTGCCGGCAATCTTGGCGAGGTTCTCGCCCGAGCACTTGTCGACGGCGGCCTTGCCGGCGGCGTCAAAGCTCGCGTACTTGCGCGGGTTCATGATGATCGCGAAGGAACCGAAGTAGAAGCCACCCGGGATCCACATGACATTCTTGACGACTTCGGAGAGCTTGAAGCTCTTTACCGTCTCGATCGGCATCGAAACGCCGTCGGCAACACCGGTCGACAGGACCTCGTAAACCTTCGGGGCCGGGACCTTGACCGGCACGACACCGAATGCCGAGAAGACCTCGGTCGCGACACCGCCGGGCAGGCGCAGCTTCATGCCCTTGAGCTCGGACATTTTGGTGACCTTGCGACGCGTCTGCAGCACGGCCGGGCCATGCGACATCAGGCCGATCAGGCGCACGCCGCGATGCTCGTTCATCTTGTCGAGGTATTTCTTCTGGGTGCGCCAGTAGGCGACCGAGACGGCGGTCGAATTGGGACCGGCGCCTGGGAACTCGACGACCTTGGTCGCCAGGTAGCGACCGGCGTTGTAGCCGTGGAAGATCCACGACACGTCGGCGATGCCCTTGCGGATGACGTTGAACTGGGCCGGCGGGGGCGCCAGGTTGTACTCGATCTTCCAGGTGATTTTCCCGCCGGTGGCGTCCTTCACGCAATTGCCCCAGGTCGGGAACATCATGGCGTTCAGCGGGTGGCTCGGCGGTGCCCAACTGGAGATGCGGATCTGCTGGGCCTGTGCGCCGCCGGCGGCGGCCAGGGTCAGCGCCGTGCCGGCCAGGCACATTGTGATGAAGCGGTTCATTCGGATTATCCTCCCAAGGTAAACGCGCCGGACGAATGTGGGCGCGTGAAAGCCGAATTGATGGGTCAAGACCCACTATCGCCAATTCTAGAGGCAGGCGTTGCCAACGTCTCTACAAACTCGTAGGGCTCCGGTCAAGGCGAGCAGGGCTACTCCGCTGCCGCCCGGTGCGCTTCCGGCGGCCAGACGACGGGATATTGGCGGCTGTCCATCGGGGCGCCCGGCGCCAGGTCCGGATTCCAGATACCCTTGTGGGTGCCCGGCCGCGGATCGTAGGTCGCTTCCCGTCCGGTGTAGCGCACCGTGTAGCCGCGCCGACGCCGGTCCTGCCGCTTGTTGCCGCTCGATCCGTGGACCGTCATCGCGTGAAATGCCAGGACGTCGCCGGGTGCCATGTCCCAGATGACGAATTCGTAATCGCCGCGGTTTCCGTCGATATCCGGCATGGGCTCGTATTTCTCGTTCGCTTCGTAGCCCTTGTTCGCGCCCTTGGCGAAGGTTTCCGGTTGGAACCAGCGGTCCCATTTGTGCGACCCGCGGACGAATTCCACCGCCCCGCTGTCCCGCGTCACCGGGTCGAGAGCCAGCCAGAAGGACATGACCGGCCAGCCGGCCACCGGCCAGTAGGGCTGGTCGTTGTGCCAGCGGGTCGGATTGGGAGCGCCCGGCTCCTTCACGAATAGCTGGTCGTAGAGCAGGTTGACCTTGTCGGTCTTCAGCATCTGGGCCGCGAGTTCCGGCAGGGGGCCGTTCAGGCAATAGTCCCGGAAGTCCTCGTCGGTCTCCCACAGGCGCATACTGCCGTGAAAGGCGCCTTTGCCGGCTTCGGCCTTGTAGCCGTGATAGTGCGGACCGGGATTGGCGATATCCCGTTCGATGGCGTCGCGCAGACGCTCCAGCCAGGTTTCGTCGACGACCCCGGTCAGGAGAACGGCGCCGTCGCGTTCGTAGGCCTCCTGCTGCGCTTCTGAGACGCTGTACGTCATGCGGCCGCCTCGTGACCTTGCCGGGGCGGCCAGACGACGGGGTATATCTCGTCGCGCAGGGCTTCGCCCGCGGGGTGTCCCGTGTCCGACAATTTGGGATTCGTCCCGGGCCGGGGATCGAAGATCACGCCTTCGCCGGTATAGCGGATGGCATAGCCGCGCCGCCGCCGGTCGCGCCGGCTGTTCCCGCCGGAGCCGTGGAGGACGAGCGCGTGGAAGGCGAGCGCGTCGCCCGGTTCCATATCCCAGGAAACGATGTCGTGCGCGCCGCGATTGCCCTCGACATCGATCATCGGCTCGTAATCGGGGTTCTGCTCGTACTGGAAGCCGCCCTTGGCGAAGGTCTCCGGCTGGAACCAGCGGTCCCACCGATGCGAACCGCGGACGAACTCCAATGCGCCAGTTTCCGCCGTGACGGTATCCAGGCCCACCCACACCGACACCACCAGGCAGTGATCGCCGTCGGGGTCGTCCATCTGC
>CAYGKX010000286.1:5277-5745 GCA_964350225.1 uncultured Rhodospirillaceae bacterium
ACCCGCGGACATACTCGACGGCGCCGCTTTCCTTCGTTACGGGGTCGAGGGCGATCCAGAAGGACATCACCGGCCAGCCGGTGACCGGCCAATAGGGCTGGTCGTTGTGCCAGGGCGTCGGGCTGTCGGTGCCCGGTTCCTTCACGAACAGCTGGTCGTAGAGCAGATTGACCCGGTCGGACTGCAACAGGTCCGCCGCTAGGTGTGGCAGGCTGGAATGCCGGCAGAAATCGGCGAAGTCCCCGTCGGTACGCCACAGGTCGTAGTTTCCATGAAACCGCCCCTTCCCAGCTTCGCTCAGATAGCCGTGAAAATTGGGGCCGGGTGACGCGATATCCCGTTCGATCGCCTCATGCAGGCGGTCGATCCAGTCATCGCCGATGGCACCGCGGATGATCGTGACGCCATCCCGGTCGAATGCCTCGACTTCCTCGGCGGTGGCTCGTCGCTCTTCCTGCGCCATGGCAC
>CAYGKX010000287.1:0-5741 GCA_964350225.1 uncultured Rhodospirillaceae bacterium
GGCGGTGCCACCCCCAGGCACGGCGAGGCTGGCGCGGGCAGACCGGATCGACAGTTCCGCCCGGCCCAGCGGATAGTCGCCCGCCGTCGGCGCCTGCAGATCGAACCGCCCGCTGGCCGACGCGAGCCGGCCCTGAGGCGCCGAGACATTCCGAGCGGTCAGGGTGCCCACCAGGCGGCGGACGCCGGCAATTCCGCCCAGATTTGCGGTCAGGTCGGTCGTGAGACTGTCCGCGCCGCCCCATGGCGTACGTACGTTCCGGCCCGACACTTTTCCGGCGACCTGGGCCGTACGCACCGGACCGTCGACCGAGAGGTCCGCGGATAGGCTCCCGCCCCAGTCGCCGGCAAGCAAGGCGCGGAGGGGCCTGAGGTCCTCCGCCTCGATCTGGACACGGGCGTCGACCCGCTCTGTCTCCAGCGCGTATCGGCCTTTCGCCGTGACACGCAGCCCGGTCGTGCGTATGTCGAGCCGGTCGACATCCGCCTCCTTGTCGTCGCGCAAGCTCGCCTTGAGCTGGATCCGCAGCGGGTCCTTCAGGACGGCGAGCCGGGGGACGAGTGGCGAGGGATTGAGGCGGGCGTCGAGGTCCACGGCAAGCCGTGGCCGGATCGCGAGCGCGACCGTGCCCTCTGTCAGGTCCGCGCCATTGGAGACGGCCTTGAACCGGCCGCGCCAGCCCCGCAGGGTTCCGGCCCCCGTCAAGTCGACGGCGAGGTTGGGCAGGTCGGGCAGTTCGAGGAGCGTCGCGGCGAGCCCCCCCTTCCCTTCGACCACTTTCAGGGCGAGGTCCAGCTTCTCCGTCGTTGCGTCGACGATGGCCCGGAGGTCGCCCCGGCCGACCTGTCCGTCGGTTCGGCGATAGGACAACTCGAGGGTCGCCTGCCTGAGGTCCCGTCCGGCCGCCACCTTGCCAGCCACCGTGAGGGTTACCGGCGCGCCGGCAATGTCGGCACCGAGCGCAAAATCTTCCAGCATCAGCCTGTCGACACGGACAGACACCGGCAGGGAGGGCGGCCCCTCTGACGGCTCAGCCGGCGTCGTCGCCGGCGGCAATTCTGGCGCGCGGTCGAGGCGCCCGCCCGCAACGGTCAGCGCATCGATCTGGGCACGGCGGGAAACGAGGGCACTGGGCGACCAGTCGAGGGTCAGGCTTCGGGCCGCGAAGAACACGCCGCGCGCGTCGCGCAGTTCGACGTCCTTCAGGACGACCCGGGACAGCAGGCTTCCCGTCGCGGCGCTGTAGGACAGGGTCATGCCCTCGTCCTTCAGGGCACTTTTTGCCTGGTCGAGTACGAAATTGCGGCCGGACCCGGTGTCGAGATAAACCAGTCCGCCGCCGATGACGAGCGCCACCAGGATCACCAGGGCGATGACGCCGCGCAGGGTCCATTTCAAGAAGCGTCGCATGCCCGTCCTCAGAATGCCTGCCCGATACTGATATAGACCTGGATGATGCCGTCGCCTTTTCGCCGGTTGATCGGAAAGGCAACGTCCAGCCGGACCGGGCCGAAGCTGGTATAGTATCGCACACCGAAGCCGACCCCCCAACGCACCGGCTCCGCGAACTTGGGGACGACGTCCTCCGTCACACTGCCGCCTTCGAGGAAAAACACGCCGCCCCAGCTGCCGCTGATGCGGAAGCGCGCCTCCGCGCCGAAAGCGACGAGTGACCGGCCGCCGACCGGGTCGTTCGACGAATCGAGTGGGCTGATCCGCTGGAAGGCGAAGCCCCGCACGGAACCGCCGCCGCCCGCGTAGAGCCGCTTGTTGGCGGGAATGTTCCGCCGCTCCTCGCCGACCACCGTGGCCAGGCGAAGCCACCCCGCCAGGACGAGGTTTCGGTCTTCCCACGGCTTCCAGTAGCTGCTGATCCGGCCGCCCACATGGGCGAACATCACGCCACCGCGCGGGCCGGTGCCCTGGAAGGGGGTAAGTTCAAGGTCGATCCTGACCCCTTTCGTCGGGTTGAGGAGGCTGTCGGTGTCGTCGAAACGCAGTGCCATCGGCAAGCCGAAAAGGCTGTAGCGTTCGGTCACGCCGGTCTGTTCGAGCGCCGACCGTTCGAAGGATATGCCCCCGGAGATCCGTAGATGCTTGTTGATCCGCCGCTCGACGATCGCGGTATTGCTCCAGATGATCCCGTCATAGGCGTCATACTGGACATAGCCGAGACGGCTTTCGAGGATGAGGCTCTGCGCCCGGCGGAAGAAGTTCGGGAAGGTCAGGCGCGAGAGGGCGAAACGGTCCTTGACCGTGCTTTCCATCGCCAGAAGCAGACGCTCGCCCCGTCCGAAAAGATTGCGGTGAAGCCATGACACCGACCCACCCGGCCCGTTGTCGGTGGAGTAGCTGGCGCCGAACTCGAAAGTGCGGGGCTTCCGCTCCCGCAGTGTGATGACCATCGGCGCCCGGCCGTCCGTGCCGCGCTCCTTTTGCTGCGGCACAATCGTGATCGATCCCACGACGCCGGTCTCGAGCAGGTTGCGGCGGGTCGCGCGGACTTTCTCCGCGTCGTAGACGTCCCCCTCTTTCCAGTCGATGCTGTTCTTCACGAAACCGGGCTTTGTGCGCTTGAGCCCCTCGATGCGCGTGGCGCCGAAGCGTGTCAGCCCCCCAAGGTCGACATGAAGGGTGACCTCGACGCTCTTCTGAGCGTGATCGACGATGACCTGCCGCTTGGCGACTTCGGCGAAGGGATAACCCCGGTCGGCGAGGATGGCGAGGACGCGCGCCTGGGCATTGACGATCATGGCAGACCGTCCGGGCGTGCCGAGTTCTACACCAATGTCGGCAAGCCGCGGTGCCGCCTTCAGGCCCCCTCCCTTCGGGCCCAGAATGCGGAACACGGTAAGCTTGTAACGCGTCCCCGGCGTGATCTTGATCGTCACCGCCGCGGGCTTTACCCGGTTGTTCGCCGTGATGGAGATGCGGGCGCCGTAATAGCCTTCGCTGCGCAGGTAGCGGCGCAGTTTTTCGGCATCCTCTTCCATCCGCCGCCGCAGCCCCAGCCGGGTGGCCGGCGGCCGGTCCTTGTCCGTGATCAGGATCGACAGTTCGCGCGCCGTCTTGGCGATATCGGCATCGTCGATCCCCGTCATCTCGACTTTGTAGGGATAGGTCAGACGTTTGGCGGCCTTGTCGTCGTCCTTGGCGCCAACGTTACCGCCGGGCGCGTCCTTGCCATCGCGCGTGTCCGGGCCGCCCGTCCCGGTCGGGGGCGTGCCCTTGTTCTGGGCATCGACAGCCGGCACGTGCCCGAACAGGGCGATGCCCAGGAACAGTGCGACCGTCACGGCCCGAACCGGCCCGCTAGCCACCGGCCGGTCCCATGATGGGTCCCTTGAAAAGAATAGTCGCGATCTCCTCACACTCTCGGGCACAGCCGCCCGGCGGTTCCGCCCGACCTATTCGGCGGGCATTGTCACTCTGCCCTCACCGCCGACCTCAGCGGCCTTGCCGCGGCTTGGCCAACGTTCGGACACGCGGTCGGTTCCGATACCCCGTTTCCTAATACGAGGGACCGTGCGGTTCCAGTGCGAGATCTCGGCGCAGGTCGCCCTTGCTGAAGCGCGCGGCTGGATACGGGCCCTTGATGCCGCCCCGTTTTCGGGAACGCCCGCGTCGCACGGCCGCGCATACCGGTCGCCTTACCGCCTGTCCGGATCGGACCGGACCGGACCGGACCGGACCGGAAAGGATAGTGCCCCTGCGCGGCCTGCCGCTTCTCATTTGACGGCCAGGCGTTATGGTGCGGGCCGAAACCACAGACGGAACGAGGGGACCGGGCATGGGGGCGATGAAATTGCGTATTGCGGGTATTGGCGTGGGCCTGGCCTTGGCACTGGCCGCGTGCGTACCCATAGCGCCCAAGACGAATTTCCAGGGCGACGATGCGCCGTCGACCTCGCCCATATCGCTCCTCAAGGCCGGCGGCTATCGCTTCGAGGCGCTCGGGCCCAATGGCCAGAGCGCGGATACCCTCGTCATCGTCGCCATGTCGGGCGGCGGGAAACGGTCCGCCTCCTTCTCCTACGGTGTCCTCAAGGGGCTCCGCGACACGCGGGTGTCGGTCGGAGGCCGCGACCGCACCCTTCTCTCCCAGGTCAGCATCATCACCTCTGTCTCCGGAGGGTCCTTCACCTCCGCCTATTACGGGCTGCACCGGGAGAAGATCTTCGAAACCTACGAACGCGATTTCCTGAAGCGGGACATCGAGGCCTATATCTACGGCACCTTCCTTCTACCCTGGAACTGGCGCTGGATGGTCTCCTCGGCCTGGGGCACCAACGACCGGATGGCGGAGGTTTACGACCGCCTCATGTTCCATGGAGCGACCTACGCCGATCTGCAAAAGAAGGGCCAGCCGCTGATCGTCCTGAACGCGACGGAAATCAGCTACGGCGTGCCCTTCTCCTTCATCCAGACCTATTTCGACATGATCTGTTCGGACCTCGACCGCTTCAAGCTGGCGCGGGCCGTGGCGGCGTCGAACGGCTTCCCGGTCATCTTCACGCCGATCACCCTGACAAGCTACATCGAGAAGTGCCCCAACATGCGCAAGGCCCTCTTGGCCGGGGCCCCGGACAAGAAATACGACCGCAGCGCGCTGCTGCGGCAGATGCGGGCCCGTCTCGTCGATCCGGCGAAGACGCGTTACCTGCATTTGATGGATGGCGGGATCGTCGACAACCTGGCGCTTCGCGGTCTTCTGAACGTCATGATGACCTTCAAGAGCGGGGCGGAGCAGGCACGGAATGCGCCGATCGAACGGCTGCTGCGGGTGCGGCGGATCCTTGTCCTCGTCGCCGACGGCCAGGCGATCAACGACGGGCGGCGGGCCCGCCGGCGCACCGTCAGCAGCCTCGGCCAGATCTTCGACGCCGTGTCGGGCGCCCAGATCGACCAGTATAATGTCGAGACCCTGCTCCTCGCCCAGCGGGAGTTCGAGGAGGTCGCCCAGCAGCTGCGCAAGCGCCGCTGCGAACATTCCAGCCGCATCGCCGGCCATGCCTGTTCAGACGTGAAGACGTTCTTCCTGCGCGTCTCGCTGGCGGACGTCGATGACCCCAAGACCCGGGCGCGGCTGCAGAACATCAAGACCGGACTGACCATCCCCGCGCCCGACGTCGATGCCCTCGTGGAGGCGGGGCGGAATGCCGTCCTCTCCTCGGACACCATCAAGCAGTTCGTCGACAGCCTGAAATAGCCGCGACTGCGGCAGGGGGCCGGTCTTCCGCCGCAGGCAAGCCGGGCCGAAGCAAGGCCGCCGGGTCTCGCCCGCGCTGGAGCGGGCGACCGCCAACCTGTCGGACGCCGCGGGCGACCCGATGTAGGCGCTTGCACCACGCCCCGCCCGCGCATACCTTCCCCCGCACACACTACCCAACGCCGCAATAGCTCAGCTGGTAGAGCATCTGATTTGTAATCAGAGGGTCGGGGGTTCGAGTCCCTCTTGCGGCACCATTTTTAGGTCTAGAACCGTCCCAGATCGTCCAAGTTTCCCCCTTAAATCAAATAAATAATGCATTTTTTCGTCCGAAGTCGTCCGACGGAGATTGTTGGTATCCGGAAAATTTGTTGGTATCGTGGTTGGCATCTGGGAATACCAACATTCTGAGATACCAACAAATGCCCCTAACCGAGACGCAGATCCGCAATGCGAAGCCAGGCCCTAAACCCATCAAGTTGACGGATGGCGGCGGGCTTCACCTCCTCATCACGGCCAAGGGATCGAAGCT
>CAYGKX010000288.1:0-5738 GCA_964350225.1 uncultured Rhodospirillaceae bacterium
TGACGCGGCATCTGTTCGCGCTTCAAGGAAAGGGTTGGGGATGAGTAACGACACGCAAGGCAAGATTTCCGAAGAGGATGTGCTCCGAATGACGACGGATGTCGTCTCGGCCTATGTCGGCAACAATTCGCTGCCGGCCTCGCAGATCCCGGAAATCATCAAGACCGTGTTCGGTTCGCTGACGGCGTTGCAGGCAGAGGGCGCCGCGCGCGAAGCGCCCCGTCCGGCGGTACCCGTGCGCCGCTCCGTCACACCGGACTACATCGTGTGCCTGGAGGACGGCAAGAAACTGAAGATGCTCAAGCGGCATCTCCGCACGACCTACAGCATGACGCCGGAGGAATACCGGTCGAAATGGGGTCTGCCGGCGGATTACCCGATGGTCGCGCCGAACTATGCGGCTCAGCGTTCGGAGTTCGCCAAGCGGATCGGGCTGGGCCGCCGTCCCGGCGGTACCGTTCAGAGCGCGGTCGCCGCGAACTGACGTCCGTCGCCGAAGCCTTGCGGGCGTGCCTCCGACCCCTGTCGTGAGACACGCACGCAAAGCTCCGAACATGGTTTGAAAATGGAAAACGCCCGGCGGATCGCTCCGCCGGGCGCCTTTTTTCCGTCAACGCCGGAAGATCAGCGGTAGTCGTAAGTGCCGTTCTTCCAGACATACCAGACATAACCGGGCGCCGAGACATCGCCCTTGCCGTCGAAGCCGATCTCGCCAAGAACGGTCTGGAACTTCTCCTTGCGGAGAGCGCCAACGACATCCTTGAGCTTGGTGGACTTCGCCGCTTTCACGGCCTGGGCCCAAGCCTGGATCGCGCCATAGGTATAGAGGGTGTAGCCCTCCGGATCGTACTTCTGCTCCTTGAACTTGGCGACAACCGGGGCCGCGGCCTCGTTCTTCCGCGGATCGGGGCTGAAGGTCATGATGGTGCCCTCGCCCGCCTTGCCGGCAATCTTCCAGAACTCGTCCGTCACAAGCGCATCGCCCGAGACGAGCTGCGGCTTGTAGCCCATCTCATGGGCCTGTCGGATCATCAGGGCGCCTTCCGTGTGGTAGCCGCCAAGATAGATGACCTGGATGCCCTCGGACTTCATCTTGGAAACGAGAGACGTGTAGTCCTTCTCGCCGGCCGTATAGGCCTCGACCATGGCCGGCGTGCCGCCCGCCTTCTTGTAGTTCTCGAGGGTCGCTTCCATCAGGCCCTTACCGTAGGCCGTCTTGTCGTGCAGGAAGGCGATCTTCTTGCCCTTGAATTCCTTCGCGAGGGTCTCGCCCGCGATGACGCCCTGCTGGTCGTCACGACCGCAGACGCGGAAGACATTCGGGAAGCCCTTGCGATCGGTCAGGGTCGGGTTGGTCGACGCCGGCGAGATCTGGAGGATCCCGGAATTCCGGTAGACCTCCGACGCCGGGATCGAGGAGCCCGAGCAGAAGTGACCGGCGACGAAAGCGACCTTCGCCGTCGCCAGCTTGTTCGCGACGTTCACTGCCTGCTTCGGGTCGCAGGCGTCGTCCTCGACCAGAAGCTTGACCTGCTGACCCAGCACACCGCCGGCCGCGTTCAGGTCCTTGATCGCCTGTTCGGCGCCACGTTTCATCTGCTCGCCGAACGAGGCGTACTGGCCGGTCATCGGACCGACCACTGCAATGGTGATATCCGCCTTGGCCACGGATACGGCCATGGCGGTGGCCGCGACTGCGGTCGCGAGCGAAACCGTGAAGCGTTTCATGCCTCTCACTCTCCCTGTTGGTCGACTGGCCGGACACCCGGCGGGGCGTCCGTCGATTGCTCACTCTAGCATGCCGCCCATGGGCGGCAAACCAAAGCGATAGGCGGCAAAAACGGCCGGAAACCCGAAGGTTTGGCCGTTATGCCGAGCTGCTGTCCGGCGCCCCGTGCTTCTCCCTCCAGGAGAAAATCCCGGCGCGCTCGTACAGCCAAGGATACTGACGAACCATCTGGCGCGCACGGGTGGCCCGATACGCCGCCGTTGCAACGACCAGCAGATAGACCCAGTCCACGAGATAACCGCTGACGGACGTGCCGTCGCCGTTGAAGAGGCCCCAGATCAGGAACCGGTCGCCGAAGGCCAGCAGCAGGCTGTAGGGGATGGCATGCCAGTAGGGCCGCCAGGTGCCGGCCAGGGCCTGTCCCGTCATGAGCGCGGCAAAGCCGAGCAGGATAACCGTGATGCCGATCGTGACGATGATGTTCGGAACGCCGAGTATCTCAAGCATCTCGTCGCTCCCTCAATGCCCGCCTTCGAGATAGGCCGCGCGGATCTGCGGATCCGAAAGAAGCTCCCGCCCCGTCCCGCTCAGCATGATCCGGCCGTTGGCCATCACGTAGGCACGGTGGGCCAGCCGCAATGCATGATAGGCGTTCTGTTCGACGAGGAAGATCGTCATCCCCTCCCCGTTGATCTCCCGCAAGACGGAAAAGATCTGCTTTACAATCATAGGCGCGAGGCCGAGCGACGGCTCGTCAAGGAGCAGGAGCCGCGGCCGGCTCATCAACGCGCGCCCGATCGCCAGCATCTGCTGCTCGCCGCCCGAGAGCGTGCCGCCGCGCTGGTTCGCCCGCTCCTTGAGGCGCGGAAACAGCTCGTAGACCTTTTCAAGGTCCGCGTCGAAATGGTCGGGATTCGCCGTCACCGCGCCCAGTTGCAGGTTTTCGAAGACCGTGAGGCGCGGGAAGCTGCGCCGCCCCTCTGGTGACTGGGCGACGCCCATGCGCACGATCTCGTAGGTCGGCCGGGAGGTGATGTCGACGCCGTCGAACACGATCCGGCCCGCCGCGGCCTTTGGGTCACCGCAGATCGTCATCAGAAGCGTCGTCTTTCCGGCACCATTGGCGCCGATGATCGTGACGATCTCGCCCTGGTTGATCTCGATATCGACACCCTTGAGGGCTTCGATCTGGCCGTATTTGGTATGGACGCCCGTGGCGGAGAGCAGCGCGCTCATGCCTCGCCTCCCCGTCTGCCCTGCGAACCGTCGTCGGCGTCTTGCCGGGCCGACCGCTCGGCGTCCAGGTCCGCCTTGACCTCCTCCGGCAGTTCCTCGTCCTCCTCCTCGCCCAGATAGGCGCGAATGACGGCCGGGTCGTTGCGCACGAAGTCCGGTGCGCCGTCGGAAATCTTCTTGCCGTAATCCAGGACGATGATGTGGTCGGAGATTTCCATAACCACGCTCATGTCGTGCTCGATCAAGAGGACGCCGATGCCGTGCTCGTCGCGGATCATGCGGAGAAGGGCGTTGAGCTCGGCAGACTCCCGGGGATTGAGGCCGGCGGCGGGTTCGTCCAGGCACAGCAGCACCGGTTCGGTGCACATGGCCCGGGCAATTTCGAGCCGCCGCTGGTCGCCATAGGGCAGGCTGTCGGCGGTGCGGTCGGCGAGCGGCAGAAGGTTGATCTTCTCCAGCCAGTAGGTCGCCAGCTCGACCGCCTTCTTCTCATGCGACTTGTATCCAAGGCCGAAGAGGCCGCGGACGGTATAGCCCGACGCCTTCATCAGCTTGTTGTGCTGGGCGACCATCAGGTTCTCGAGAACCGTCATCTGGGGAAAGAGGCGGATGTTCTGGAATGTCCGGGCGACGCGCGCGTCGCGCGCGATGCGAAACCCCTCCATCCGCTCCAGGAAATGGTCGTGCTCCGCGCCGCGCAGGGTCAGCCGCCCGACCGTCGGCCGGTAGAAACCTGTCAGGCAGTTGAAGACCGTCGTCTTCCCCGCCCCGTTCGGCCCGATGATCGCGGTGATTTCCCGATCACCGGCGGCGAAGGAGACGTCGTCGATGGCGACCAGCCCGCCGAAGCGCATGGTCAGGTGCTCGACGGTCAGGAGGCTTTTCTTGCCCGCGCCGTTCACGGCTTCACGCCTTCCGGATTGTCCGCCGGGCGCGGCCCCTCGGGCTGCGCCGCCGTTGGCTCCCTATCCCGTTTATAGAGCCGGATCGTCGGTTCCCGATGGGCCAGGAGGCCGCGCGGCCGCCACAGCATGATCAGGACCATCGACGCGCCGAAGAACAGCATCCGGTAGTCCTTGAGCTCGCGGAAGAATTCCGGGAAGCCGATCAGGATGAAGGCCGCGACAACGACGCCGATCTGGCTGCCGAACCCGCCCAGGACGACGATGGCGAGGATCACCGCGCTTTCGATGAAGGTGAAACTCTCAGGGCTGATGAACCCCTGGCGGGTGGCGAAGAACGACCCCGCGAAGCCCGCGAACATCGCGCCGATGCCGAAGGCGGTCAGCTTGGTGTTGGTCGGGTTCATGCCGAGGGAGCGGCAGGCGATTTCGTCCTCGCGCAACGCCTCCCATGCCCGTCCAACAGGCAGGCGTCTGATCCTCACCGTGAACAGATTGGTGATCAGCGCCATGATCAGAATGAGGTAGAAGAGGAACGTCGGAACGTCGAGTTCCGAGTAGGTCCACCCCAACTGGGTATGGAACTCGGTACTTCGTTCCAGGTCGTCGTTGAGCGTCGTGCCCAGCGAATACCCGAAGACCGTGGGCGGCTGGATGCCCTTGATGCCATCCGGTCCCTTGGTCAGGCTGTACCAGTTCAGGAGGACGACCCGGATCATCTCCCCGAAACCCAGGGTGACAATCGCCAGGTAGTCGCCCCGCAGGCGCAGCACCGGGAATCCGAGGATGACACCGGCAGTCGCCGCCATCAGGCCCGCGAAGGGCAGGCACAGCCAGAAGCTGACACCGAATTCCGTCGCCAAGAGCGCGTAGGCGTAGGCCCCCACCGCATAGAAGGCCACGTAGCCAAGATCGAGAAGGCCCGCCAGCCCGACCACGATGTTCAGACCCCAGCCCAGCATCACGTATGTCAGGATGAGGATCGCGTCGCTCATCGACTTCAGGTTGGCCAGCGGCGTGAAGGGGAAGATCACCGCGAATGCGATGAGGATGATCCAGAAGACGAAGGAATAGCGCGAGACGCCTGCACTGATCCGGTCCATGACCGTCGGACCGGATGGCTGACCGATCCCGGATGCTCCGCCCCGCTGCAGCGCCGCCCGAAGGAAGAAGAAGGCGGCAAGAACGACGAGCAGCCACTGTACGATCGGACTGTTGAAGGGCAGGACACGCTTGATTTCCAGCCCGGTCGCGGTTCCGAACAGGGTCTCGCTCAGGAGTGCGGCGATCAGGGCCAGGGTGACTGCACCGGCGCTGACCAGGACGGGCCCCCGATGGCCATAGCGCAGGAGGATCTGCCAGACGCGTCCGACCACGGCAATGACGACGGCCGCAAGGACGTCGACGAAGCGGCCTTCCAGCACGACGCCGCCAGACACATCCTTGATCGAATACCCGACCATCTGGATCGACAGGGCGGCCATGATCAGCGCGACGCCGATCAATTCCTTGACGATAGAGCCGGCGTCGGAGGCCGGCGAAGCGGTAGCGGCGCCCATCGGCTCAGACCTTTTCGATGTCGGGTTTGCCGAGGATGCCTGTCGGCCGGAAAATGAGCACCAGGACAAGGATCGAAAAGACCGCGACGTCCTTGTAGTCCGCGCTGAAATAGCCGCCGAAGAAGACCTCGATCAGGCCGATCAGAATGCCGCCGACCATCGCCCCCGGGATCGAACCGATACCGCCCAGCACGGCCGCCGTGAAGGCCTTCACCCCGGTCAGGAACCCGACATAGAAGTCGGTCGCGCCATAACGCAGCATGAAGATGAGGCTGGCAACGGCCGCGAGCGACGCGCCCATCACGAAGGTGA
>CAYGKX010000289.1:0-5729 GCA_964350225.1 uncultured Rhodospirillaceae bacterium
CCCGTACCTCGTAGGCGACGAGCGGCGCACCGCCGAGCGTCTGGGCCGCAGCCTCCGCCGAGACCGCAGCCAGCGCCAGGAACGTCGCGATCCCTGTCCGCCTCACGCCTTCTTCAGGTCGTGGTTCTTCAGGGGCAGTGTCCGGATCCTCTTGCCCGTAGCCGCGAAGATCGCATTCAGCACGGCCGGAGCGGCCACCGCGATCGTCGGCTCGCCCACGCCGCCCCAGAAGCCGCCGGACGGCATCACGATCGTTTCGACCTCCGGCATCTCCGAGATGCGCATGACCTGGTAGCTGTGGAAGTTGTCCTGCTCGATCCGGCCGTCCTTGACCGTGCATTCGCCATGCAGGGCC
This sequence comes from uncultured Rhodospirillaceae bacterium, assembly GCA_964350225.1. Lineage (GTDB taxonomy): Bacteria > Pseudomonadota > Alphaproteobacteria > Bin65 > Bin65 > CAYGKX01. The sequence goes on from CAYGKX010000289.1 coordinate 356, forward strand.
GCCGACAGGCCGTAGACAAAGGAGCCTTCCACCTGCGCCTCGATCTGCTGCGGGTTGACCGCGTGGCCACTGTCCGTGGCCGCGACAATGCGGTGGATCTTGACCTTGCCATCGGTCACCGAGACCTCGGCGCAGGCCGCGATGTGGCTGCCGAAGGCCGTGCACTGGGCGAGCCCGCGGAAGACGCCCTTCGGTGCCGGCTTGCCCCAGCCCGCCCGTTCGGCAACGGCCTTCAGCACGGCAGCATTCTTCGGATATTTGCCCATGTATCGAAGCCGGAACTCCAATGGGTCCTTGCCCGCGGCGTGTGCGACCTCGTCCATGAAACACTCGGTATAGACGGTGTTCTGGTTTGCGTTCACGCCGCGCCAGAAGCCCGGCGGGACGTGCGGGTTGCGCATGGCATGGTCAACCAGCAGGTTCGGAAAGCTGTAGCTGATCGAATGATCGCCGCGCGGCAGGAAGCACTGGAAAGTGACGAAATCCATCCCGTTGGCGAGCCGCTGGGGCATGACCCCGGCAAGGATCGACTGGCCGGAGATGCGCACCCGGAAGGCGGTGATGTTGCCGTCGTCGTCCAGCGCCGCCTGCAGCCGGCACTGGGTGATCGGGTGGTAGGCGCCGTGCGCCATGTCCTCCTCGCGCGACCAGAGAAGCTTGATCGGCGTGCCGGGCATGGTCTTGGCGATCAGGACGGCATGGCGGACATAGTCGTGGAAGGCGCCACGCCGGCCGAAACCGCCGCCCAGGTGGATCTTGTGCACGTCGCACTTGAGCGGCGGCAGGCCGGAGGCGCTCGCCGCCGCGGCAAGGGCCGCCTCGCCATTCTGGGTCGGGCACCAGACCTCGCAGAAGTCCGGGGTCCACTTGGCCGTGGCGTTCATCGGCTCCATGGTCGCGTGGTGCTGGTACGGATAGGAGTAGACCGCCTCGACCTTCTTCTCGGCCTTGGCGAGGACGGCATCGGCATCGCCGTTCTTGTTGCCGACGAAGGCCTTGTCGGCCGTCAGCCCTTCCTTGACGAAGGCGGCGATCTGCTCGCTCGTTACCTTCGCATTGTCGCCTTCGTCCCAGACGATCGGCAGCGCGTCGAGTGCCGTCTTGGCCTGCCACCAGCGGTCCGCGACGACCGCAACGGCGTCGTCGTCCACCTTGACGACTTTCTTGACGCCCGGCATCGACATGACCTTGTCCGCCTCGAAGGACACGACCTTGCCGCCGAAGACCGGACACTGCTTGATCGCGGCGTTCAGCATCCCAGGCAGCTTCAGATCCGCCCCGTAGATCTGCTTGCCGGTCAGCTTGTCGGCCGTGTCGAGCCGCTTCAGCGGCTTGCCCGCGACCGTCCAGTCCTTCGGGTCCTTGAGCTTGACGCCCTTCGGTACCGGCAGCTTGGCCGCGGCGACCGCAACCTTACCGTAGGTCGTGCTGCGGCCGGACGCGGTATGGGTGATGACGCCCTTCGACACCTTGCAACTGCCGGGCGCAACGCCCCATTCCTTGGCGGCCGCCGCGATCAGCATCTCGCGCGCCGTGGCGCCGCCCATGCGGACATACTGGTGGGATTCACGGATCCCGCGGCTGCCCCCGGTCGAGAAGGATTTCCAGACCCGGCCGCGCTTCAGGTTCGTCGCGGGGGTCGGATATTCGGTCGTGACGTTCGACCAGTCGCATTCCAGTTCCTCGGCGACGAGCTGGGCGAGACCTGTCAGGGTCCCCTGCCCCATCTCGGAACGGGCGATGCGGATGACGACCGTCTCATCGGGTTTGACGACGACCCAGGCGTTGATCTCTTCGGGGAAGCCGGGCTGCGCGAAGGCCTTGTCGCCGACGAGGGGAATGGCGAAGCCGAGGGTCAGGCCGGCGGCCGTGCCGCCGACGAGGAAGCCGCGCCGCGTGACATTGAGTTCATCGACCATGGTGCTTACCCCTTCTGGCCGGCGGCCATGTGAATGCCGGCCCGCACACGGCGATAGGTGCCGCAGCGGCAGATGTTTGTGATCTCGGCGTTGATGTCGTCGTCGCTCGGCTTGGGCGTCTTCGCCAGCAATGCCGCCACGGCCATGATCATTCCCGCCTGGCAGTAGCCGCATTGCGGAACGTCGAGCGCGAGCCACGCCTTCTGCACCGGATGGGACCCGTCGGTCGACAGTCCCTCGATGGTCACGATCTTGTCGCCATCGGCGACGGTATCGACGGGCAGCACGCAGGAGCGTTGCGCCACGCCGTTGATGTGCACCGTGCAGGCGCCGCATTCGGCGACGCCGCAGCCATATTTCGTGCCGGTGAGATCGAGATGCTCCCGCAATACCCAAAGAAGCGGGGTGGAGCCGTCGGCATCGACTTCGACGGTCTTCCCGTTGACGTTCAACTTCGCCATAGAGGGGCCCTCCAGAGACCTGTGTCGCAGTCGGACGCGCAGCCCGTCGGACGCACATCCGCAAACTGGAAAAGCTCTACGATGCGGCGTGGCCGACCGTCTTTCGAGATATCGGCAAGATTTGCGGCGCCGAGGCGCCTTCCGCGCGCCATCGCCCGGGCGAGACGCCCGTCTCGCGCGTGAAGGCCGCGGTGAAATGAGCCTGGTCCGCATAGCCGACGGCCCCGGCGATCTCCGCCAGCGCCAGGTCGCTGCGCGCAAGCAGTTCCCGGGCGCGATGCAGGCGGACGGCCAGGAAATAGCGATAGGGCGGCAGCCCCAGGCTCTTGCGGAAGGCCCGGCCGAAGGCGCTGACGCCGAGTCCGGCCTCGTCGGCAAGGTCGTCGAGGGTCACGTCCTCGTCCAGACGATCGTGCATCATCTGCAGGACGCGGCTGAGCGCCCGGGAATCGAGGCCGCCGCTCCGGTGCAGCCGGCTCGGCGACCGCCCCAGATGCCGGGCCATTGCATATCCCAGGGACTGCAATGTCATCGTGCCGGCCCGCGCGGACAGGGCATCGCCGAAGGTCCGCGCCGCGCGCAGCATCCAGTCGTTGTGGACATTCTGGACAATCGGCAGATCGGCGCCCGCCGCAGTCGCTCCAAGATCCTCCCGGCTCTCGCGCAGGAAATCCTTAGACACCTTGAGGCCGAGGATCACGAAATCGACGTCCCGCAGAAGTACGCGCCGCCGGACACCAGCGGGCACGATCGTCGTCGCACCCGGGCTGTCGGGACGCCGGATGGTCGGCAATTCGTCGATCTCGGCGATGGTGGAGCCGGTTCGCCCCTCCAGGGTCACGAAGACGCGGTGGGCATCTTCATATTGTTCGAAGGGCACCTCCCCCGCCGTCCGGGTACAGGCGACAAATGCCTCGAACCCGTCGAAGCGGAAACTGGACAGGAGTCTACTCGGTGCCCGATAGACGTTCAGGTGTTCCGACATATGCCCGAGACCATGGCGGCGGCTGGGGGTCGCCTAGGCAACGTCAAAAAAGATAGTACGGCGTCCGGACGAATTCGAATCGCAAACGCGTGACCGCCGGCAATAACGCCGAGTTGACTGGCCATGATGTGCGTGCCCGGCGTTACATAAGATGACGGGGTCCCGAGGGGTGACCACCTCCCAGATCTGGAGAACCGCCATGAACCACGCGCTTACGGCCCTGGCTGCGGCTTCCGGCCTGTCTCTCGTCTTGTTCGCCGGCCCGGTCGGCGCGCAGAAGGCGGGAAACGCCGAGCAGGGCAAACGCCTGTGCGGCCGCTGCGTCGCCTGCCACACCCTGGAGGAAGGCAAGCACCGGATCGGCCCGTCGCTCTACGGCATTTTCGGGGCCCCGGCGGCGGCGGCGAAAGGCTACCGCTATACCGCTTCGCTGGTCGCGGCCGGCAAGAAAGGCCTGAAATGGAACACGGAAGCGCTGGTCGCCTATCTTGTGGACCCGCGCAAGTTTACCCAGACCTATCTCAACGACCCGAAGGCGACGTCGAAGATGATCTTCCGGATGCCGAACGAACAGCAACGTCTCGACATCGCCGCCTTCCTCGAGGCGGAGACCGCGAGGCAGAAAAAGTAGGACGGAAGTGAACTTCCCCCCGTCGGCACTGCCTTGGCGACGAGAGGCCCCGGGGCATTCGCGTCGCTTCCGCGGCTGGACCGCAGCGGGTGACCGCAGCGCGGACGACTTGCCTCACCAGGGTCGCTTCAACCTCTGACTGGCTCGCTTCTTGCGTCCTATCCTGCCCGAAACTCCGAAACGGCAGGAGGCAGCCGGATATGAGCGCCGCGCAGATCGCCCCTTTTTCGACGGCGTCGTGCAAGAGGCCGCGAAGCAACGCGGAAAAGGCCATCGGTCACCTGCGCCCAAAGAGGTATTTCGCATACTTTTTAGGCACCCAACTGCTGGATAACTGAGCATTCCTGGACTAATGTGATGCCGCGTGACGCTTGAAATCGCGCTGCAAACCGGCCCACCGAGAAAATTTTCGTCGTAACCTTCGTCCGATTGGCTCGAACATATGCAACTGACACTCCACACCGATTATGCCCTTCGGATACTTCTTTACCTCGGGACACGACGCGACCGGAAAGTGACGATCAGCGAGATTGCCGAGGTCTACGGCATCTCGAAGAACCACCTGATGAAAGTCACGACGCATCTGAGTGCCGGCGGTTATATCGAATCGATCCGCGGTAACGGCGGCGGCCTGCGCCTCAAGATGCGGCCGGAGGAAATCGTGATCGGCGAGGTTGTTCGCCATACCGAAACGGATTTCGCCCTCGTTGGATGTTTTCAGAATGGCGGGTCGACCTGCCGCATCGAGACGGCCTGCCTGTTGCGCACAACATTACGAAAGGCGCTCGAAGCCTTTTTCCGGGTCCTCGATGACTATTCTCTGGCCGATCTGCTCGTTACGCGCCCCCTGATGGCGGAACTCTTCGGGTTCGAGGCGCCCCTCGGACCTAAGGCAGACCCTGTTCTGGGGCCGCGTCGCGCCTGGTAATCGCCTCCGAATCTCAAACCGGCATGGAATTTGCTTCTATGGATTTCGACCGGCCGCTGCGCCCGGTCCAGTCCCTGGAGGTGATCCTTGTCCGCTATCGACGACCGTCTTTCCCAGAAGCTCCACCCCCTCGGGTCCTCGCCCAATAACCGCTGGCTGGTGAACGAGGGGACGGTCGACATGTCGGCCGACCCGCTGCCGCCCCGCCGTCTTCATTTCCAGGCGGAGCCCCAATCCGTGACGGTCGACCTGAACCGGACCGCCCTCGTCGTCATCGACATGCAGAACGATTTCTGCGCGCCCGGCGGCTGGGTCGACGAGATCGGCCAGGACTTCACCCCGGACCGCGCGCCGATCGCGCCTTTGCAGAAACTGCTGCCGGTCCTGCGCCGCGCGGAAGTTCCGGTCGTCTGGGTCAACTGGGGCAACCGGCCCGACCTCCTCAACATG
>CAYGKX010000290.1:0-3697 GCA_964350225.1 uncultured Rhodospirillaceae bacterium
AGGCCGTTCTGGTCCTTGACCGGCACGACGGATTTCTCGAAGCGCTTCTCCTCCCAGGCCTGAGCGGCGCGCCGCTGGCTTTCCATCGCATAGGCGTCGACATCGTCGCGGGTGAATCCCTCCCGGGTCGCGATCAGGTCGGCGGAGATGCCCTGGGGCACGAAATAGATCGGGAAGGCGACCTGGGGGTCGGTGTAGTAGGCGCCGCCTGCGCTCATCATCGGAACGCGGGACATGCTCTCGACCCCGCCGCCGATCGCCATGTCGGCCTGGCCGGACATGACCTGGGCCGAGGCGAAGTTGACCGCGTCGAGACCGGAGGAGCAGAAGCGGTTGATCTGGACGCCGGAGACGCTCTCGTCGTAGCCGGCGGCAACGACGGCAAGGCGCGCGATGTCCGCCCCCTGTTCGCCGAAGGGCTCGACACAGCCGAGGACGACGTCGTCGACGGCCGCGGTGTCGAGATCGTTCCGGTCCCGTATCGCCTCCAGGACGGTCGTCGCGAGCTGGATGGGGCGCGCCTCGTGCAGCGACCCGTCCTTGCGTCCCTTGCCGCGCGGCGTCCGTACGGCATCGTAGATATAGGCGTCGGTCATGGCGTTTCGTCCCGCTTGTCCGATTTGCTTTGGGAGAAAGATATAAAGCCCGCGTCTGTCGATTGAAAGCGGTGGCTCGCTATGCCCGGACCTCGGCGATCGCTATTGCCGCCCGATTGCCCCGCCACTAAGGTTTCGGCCCATGACAACGCCCCCAAACCTTCCCGACCGCCTTATCGTCGGCATCAGCGGTGCCTCCGGAATCGTCTACGGCGCCCGGGTCCTCGAGGCCCTGAAGGACACACCGATCGAGACACATCTCGTGATGTCCAAGTCGGCCGAGATCACGTTGGCCTACGAGATGCAGATGAAGGTCGCGGACATTCACGCGCTGGCCGACGTCGTGCACCCGATCCACGATATCGGTGCGTCGATCTCCTCCGGCTCCTTCCACACGCGGGGCATGATCGTCGCCCCCTGTTCGATCCGCACCCTGTCGGAGATCGCGGTCGGCACGACCGGCAGCCTTCTGACACGGGCCGCAGATGTGGTCCTGAAGGAGCGGCGGCGCCTCGTCCTCATGGTGCGGGAGACACCGCTCCATCTCGGCCACCTGAAGTCCATGACGGCGGTGACGGAGATGGGCGCCATCGTGATGCCGCCCGTACCGGCATTTTATCAGCGGCCGGAAACGCTCGACGATATCGTCGCCCAGACCGTCGGCCGATCGCTCGACCTCTTCGACCTCGACCTCGGCATGGTCAAGCGGTGGGGCGAGGAGGGCGAAGGCGGGGTCGAGGGCGTGCGGACCTTCCGCCGGAACAAATAGCCGGCCGCCACCCGATCGTCCCAATTCGAGAAAAGCGCTTCGGCCGACTGGACAAACGGCGCCTGTGCGTCGTGAAATGCGGCCTGTTCTGACAAGGGGAGTGCCATGGACGGCGGCACCGGCAAGACGGGCCATATTCACGACATCGGCCTGATCATCGACGATCTCGAAAACATGGGCAGGCTGGCCCGGGTGACCGACCCGGTCGATCCCGCGTACGACCTGGCGGGCATCGCCTACCGGCTGGAAGGCGGGCCGCGCGCGGTGCTGTTCGAGGAGGTGGCGGGTCAGGAGTGGCCGGTTTTCGCAGGGCTCTATTGGAACCGCGATCTTCTCGCGGACGTCCTGCGCCAGGACGCGTCGACCCTGCCGCAATATGTCTCCGACTGCATCAAGAACTGGCAGCAGCGGCCGGTGGACCCGGTGGTCGTCGGCGACGGCCTCGTGCGGGAGGTGACGGAGCCGGATGTGGATCTGACCCGCATGCCGATCCCGATCCATGCGACCAAGGACGGCGGACCCTATTTCGATGCGGGCGTCGTCATCGCCCGCGACCCGGAGACGGGTGTCCGCAACGCTTCCATCCAGCGGTTCCAGGTGGTCGATCGCGACAGGCTCCACGTGAACATCGATTCGGGACGCCATCTCGAACTTTATCTCGCCAAGGCCGCGGAGCGGGGCGAGAGCCTGTTCTTCACCCTGAACTGCGGGGTCGGCCCGGGCCTGCATTTCGCTGCCTCCGCGCCCGCCGAAGCGGCGCCGCCCGAGGCCGACGAACTGGGAATCGCCTCGGAATTCCATGGCGCGCCGGTGGAACTGGTCGAGAGCGACCTGTCCGAGGCGGAGATGGTTGCCCATGCCATGTGGGCGCTCGAGTGCGAGATGATCCCCGGCGAGGTCGCGAACGAGGGGCCGTTCGCCGAGGTCACGAACTATTACGCCAAAGTGGCGCCGCGCCCCGTCGTCCATGTCCGGCGCATACACCGGCGGGCAAAGCCCGTTTTCCAGACCATTCTGTCCGGAATGGAGGTTTGGAACTCCGTCGGGCTGCTCGGCGAGGCGAATGTGCTGGCGCTTCTGCAGCGCCAGGTGCCCGGTGTCATCGACTGTTATTTCAGCCACGGGGGCTGCGGTTTCTATCACTGCATCGTGCAGATGAGCCAGAAGCGCGCCGGCTGGGCCAAGCAGGCGATCATGGCGGCCTTCGCCGCCTTCCCGCCCCTGAAAATGGTCACGGTGGTGGACGAGGATGTCGACCTCCGGAGCGCCCAGGACGTCGAGTGGGCGATGGCGACCCGTCTTGACCCGAAATCGGGCATTGTCACGATCGACAAGGCCTTCGGACACGGGCTCAATCCGTCCTTCCCGGACTATCTCGGACCCAAGGTCGGCTTCGATTGCACCAAGCCGTATCCGCCGACCTCTGAATACGAACGGGCGACCTACAAGGAAATGTCGCTTGAGCCGCTTACAATCGAGCAGCGAGACGTGGTGCGGCCGGCGGTCGAGGCCGCCGCACCGCTCGCCCGTCCCGCGCCCCGGCAACCGGAGAGCCCGCCCCCGATGAGCAAGAAAAAATCGAAACCGGCGAAGGCCACGAAGCCGCGCAAGGTGTCCAAGAAACAGGCGGCCTGGGAAGCGAAACTTGCCGCCCCGGCGCCGGCGGATTTCACCGTGCCAAAGCCACAGGGTGTCAGCGCGCCTCGCGACAAGGACGACGAACATCCGGACGACTGGATCGCCCGCCCGGCGCCAGCCGATTTCACCCTGCCGAAGGCTCAGGGAGAGCCGGCCCGGGCCACCGGACGGAAGCCGACGCCGAAAGCGGCCCCCAAGCCGGAGCCGACGGAACCGGAGGATCCCGACGACTGGATCGCGCGCCCGGCGCCGGTGGATCTATCCGTGCCGAAGCCACAGGGCGGCGGTGCCGCGGCCAAGCCCAAACCGGCACCGAAGGCGAAAGCGCCCGCCCGGGCCCCGGCTACCAGGGCCGCGGCGAAACCCGCAGCGAAAAAGGCTCCCGTGAAGCCACGGGCTGCCGCGAAGGCCGCGCCGAAGCCTGCGGCAGCGAAACCCGCGGCGCAGCCTCGTCCGTCCACGCGCAAGAAGCCGACGTCCGGCTCCGGCTCGAACGGCGGTGGTGGTGGCGGGTTCTTCCAGGGTGGCGGGATGTAGTTCGCCCGGGGCGCCGGTCGGTATCGGCGCCCGGCTTCGCATCCTTCGACAGGCTCAGGATGAGGGGGAGTTCGGTTGCGGATCGGCCGCCTTTCCGGTCCGTCGAAGCGCCAACACGAAGCTCACCTCGTCCTGAGCCTGTCGAAGGACGCGATGC
>CAYGKX010000290.1:3797-5714 GCA_964350225.1 uncultured Rhodospirillaceae bacterium
ACCTTCATCCTGAGGAGCGGCCTGGGGCCGCGTCTCGAAGGACCGGATGCCGCGCACCGCAGCCGTCAGCCGCGCAGCCTCACCCGCTCTCCTCACTGTCGGCGAGGTAGTGTAGATGATGCGCGATGTGGCGCAGAGAGATCGCGTGAAGTTCGACCAGTTGTTCCTCGATCTCGTTCGGCGCATCCGCAGCGGCGGCCATGAGGTCCGCATGCAGCGCTTCCAGACGGGCGGCGAAGGCGCGCCAGTCGGCCATCGTCAGCGGCCTGTGAAGTTGGGCTTGCGCTTCTCGACAAAGGACTCGCGTCCCTCACGGTGATCGTCGGTCAGCTTGAGAACGCTCTGACCGATGCGTTCGAAGTTCCGGCCCGTCTCGATATCGACATTGACGCACTGGTTGATGACGAGCTTCGCCGTGCCGAGAGCCAGGGGCGCTTTCGCCGCGAGCGTCTGCGCAAAGGCCAGCGCGCGATCCATCAGCTCTTCGTCCGGCACGACTTCCTCGACGAGGCCCATCGCCAGCGCCTTCTCCGCCGGGACGATCTCGCCGGTCATCACCAGCATCTTCGCCCGGGCCGGCCCGACCAGCTTGACCAGCCGGGAGATGCCGCCCGATCCGGGGATGAGGCCGACGTTGCCCTCGGGCAGGCCCATGCGCGCGCTCGCACCCGCGAAGCGGAAGTCGCAGGAGAGGCAGAGTTCCAGCCCGCCGCCCGCGGCCACGCCGTTGATCGCGGCGATGACCGGGATCTCCATCTGCTCGATCTCGTCGAAGACGTTGTGGATCATGCGCACGCGCCGCCGGAAGCCCTTCGGGCCGACCGAAGTCAGGTCGCCCATGCCGCGCACGTCCTCGCCGGCGGAGAAGGCGCGGCCGGTACCGGTGACGATGGCGACCCTGAGGTCGTCGTCCTCGACCAGGTCCCGCACCGCGTCGCGCAGTTCCTCGCGCATCTGGAGGTTCCAGGAATTGAGCGATTCCGGGCGATTGAGCCGCAGCGTGGCGATGCCGTCGGATTTGGTCAGCTCGATGAATTCGTATGTCATGGGTGTCCTGTGGTTGGGGCGTTGTGCCCGTGATCCATCCGTCGAGGGCCGCTCTGCGGCCGCCTCAGCACGAGCTCCTCGCCATCTCCAGCAAGTTCATCCTGAGGCGCGAGCGAAGCGAGCCTCGAAGGATGTCACTCGGCCGGCAGGTCGGGGCGCAGGCTGTCGACGGAGCCCAGGTTCCAGAGCGCCCAGTGCAGGTTCTGGTCGGCATGGCGCAGGATCGACTGGATCTGGGGGATGTCGGTTCCCTCGTAGATCTCGCCGACCAGTTGGCGGGCTTCCTTCAGCTTCTCGATCATCTCGTCGGGGGTCATCGTCTCTCTCCTTACCGGTCCAGCTTGCGGCGCAATTCCTTGGGCCGGTTGTCGATGATGCGTTTGGTCTTGAGGTCGTAGCGCGGCAGGCTGTCCGGGGCCACGGGGTGTATGTCGAGCCGCACATGGAGCGCCTCGTGGATGCGTTTGCCGAGGCGCGCCGCGAGGTCGCCAAAGTCGCCCTCGGAGACAGAGCGGTCGGGCTCGAACTCCACGCGCATCCGGTCGTTGCCGTCCTCGTGGTCGAGGACGAGCTGGGAATAGGGGCTCACCCCCTCGAATTAGCCCAGGATGTTCTCGACGGCGGTCTGGTACACGTTGGTGCCGCGCACCGTGACCATGAAGTCGGTCCGGCCGAGGACGACGCCCTCGAACTTGTCCCAGGTCCGCCCGCAGGAGCATCCGGAGACGCGGCGGACGAGGTCGTGGCTGCGATAGTTCAGGAGCGGCTGGGCGCTGTAGGTGTAGGACGTGATGACATTCTCGCCGATCTCGCCCTCGGGAACCTCTTCGCCGCTCTCCGGGTCCATCGACCAGGAGAAGACGGACATCT
>CAYGKX010000291.1:0-5704 GCA_964350225.1 uncultured Rhodospirillaceae bacterium
TGCGGTCGCCGATCCAGAGCATGTGGGCGGAGCAGTCGTACCAGCCGCCGGTCAGGCTGTCCTGTCGGGTCAGCGCCTCCTCATAGGGCAGGAGCAACGCCTCGTGCGATGTGAAGACGCTCGCCTCCTTGACGTGAGGCGACGCATCGGCGGTCACGCCACAGGCCTCCATGAAGGCAAGCGCGTCGGCGATCCGGTCGGCGAGCGCCTGATAGCGCTGTCCCTGGGGGCTGTCGGCGACGAAATCCTGTGTCCAGCGATGGACCTTGTTCAGGTCGGCGTAGCCGCCGAGTGCAAAGGCGCGGACGAGGTTGAGGGTGGAGGCGGCATGGAAATAGGCCTGGACCATCCGCTCCGGGTCCGGCACGCGGGCCTCGGCCTCGAACTCGATGCCGTTGATGATGTCGCCCCGGTAGGACGGCAGCTCGACATCGCCCTGGGTCTCCGTGTCGGCGGAGCGCGGCTTGGCAAACTGGCCCGCCATCCGCCCGACCTTCACCACGGGAACGCCCGCGGCATACATCAGGATGACGGTCATCTGCAGCAGCACCTTGAAGGTGTCGCGGATGTTGTTCGGGCTGAATTCGGCGAAGCTTTCCGCACAGTCGCCGCCCTGGAGCAGAAATGCGTCTCCCTTGGCGACCAGGGCCAGCTGGTCCATCAGGCTCCGCGCCTCGCCGGCGAAGACCAGCGGAGGATACCCACGCAGGCGGTCCTCGACGCCCGCGAGCTTCGCCTCGTCGGTGTAGGTCGGCATCTGCAGAGCCGGCTTGTCGCGCCAGCTCGATCGTGTCCAGGGAGCGGCCATGGTTCCGTCTTTCAGTCGCTGCGGTCGATTTTGCGGCAAGTTAGGCTTTTAGGACGGAAGGTGCAAATGACTTGGCCGGCGGTCTTCGGCGAACGTTACTCCGCCGCCTGGCGTTGGGTCACCTGGACGGGTTCGCGCATGGTCACGAATTCTTCAGCCGCCGTCGGGTGGATGCCGATCGTGCGGTCGAAGTCAGCCTTCTTGGCGCCGGCCACCATGGCGACGGCGAAGCCCTGGACGATCTCCCCGGCCTCCGGTCCCACCATGTGCAGCCCGACGACGCGGTCCGACGCGCGGTCCACGATCAGCTTCATCATCGAGGTTTCCTGCCGTCCCGACATGGTGTGTTTCATGGGCCGGAAGGTGGACCGGTAGACGTCGATATCGCCATAGGTCTCGCGCGCCTCCGCCTCGGTCAGGCCGCAGGTCCCGATGGGCGGGGTGGAGAAGACAGCCGTGGGCACGTTGTCGTAGTTGACCGACCGCTTGCCGTCTCCGAACAGGCGGTCGGCGAGCGCGTGTCCCTCGGCCAACGCGACGGGGGTGAGCTGCAGCCGGTCGGTCACGTCGCCGATGGCATAGATGCTGTCGACGCTGGTCTTGTTCTCGGCGTCGACCTCGATGGCGCCGTTGGGCTTCATCTTGACGCCGAGGTCCTCGAGGCCGATCCCTTCGACATTGGGCGCGCGCCCCGTCGCATACATGACGAGGCCGGTCTCGATCGTCTCCGCGTCGTCCAGATCGACGATGTATCCATTGTCGTTCCTGGTCACGCAATGGACCCGGGCATCGAAGCGGAGGTCGATGCCGCGGCGGACCATTTCCTCGGCCAGATACATCCTGACATCCTGGTCGAAGCCGCGGAGGAAAAGGTCGCCGCGATAGAGCTGCGTCACCTTGGCCCCCAGCCCATGGAAAATGCCGGCGAACTCGACCGCGATATAGCCCCCGCCGACGATGGTCACGTGCTCCGGCAGGTTGTCCAGGTAGAAGGCTTCGTAGGACGTGATGACATGCTCGCTGCCCATGAACTCGGGCACGACCGCGCGGCCACCGGTCGCGACGACGATGTATTTCGCCGTGTGGCGTTCGCCCGCGACCTCCACCGTGTGGTCGTCGAGCATGACGGCCCGGCCGTCGATGAGCTTCGCGCCCGCGCCCTTGATCAGCCGTTCGTAGATGCCGTTCAGCCGGTCGATCTCCTTGTTCTTGTTCTCGACCATGCGGGCCCAGTTGTGTTTGCGGGGACCGACATCCCAGCCGAAACCCTCTGCGTCCTCGAAGTCCTCGGCATAATGGGCGCCGAAGACGAACAGTTTCTTCGGCACGCAGCCGACATTCACGCAGGTGCCGCCGTAGAAGCGTTCCTCGGCGACCGCGACCCGGGCGCCGTGGCCGGCGGCGATGCGTGCCAGGCGGGTGCCGCCGGACCCGGCGCCAATGACAAAAAGATCGAAATCGTAGTCGGCCATCGATGGCTCCCGTTCGGGTGCGGGGCCCGCGTCCGCCGGATCAGGCGGCCGCCGCGTCCGCCGCGGGGGTGGATTTCTTCGGCACCGGCCGCTTCGGGCCGCCCTGGCGCCAGAAACGGCGCCAGCGCCAGATCACGAAGATAAGGCACCCGACGGCGATGACCAGCACCGGAAGTATGCCGATATAGAAGCCCCCCATCCCGGTCGGGTAGGTGACCGCAAGAAGATCGAACTGGCGCGCTGCGAAGATCAGGACCGGGACCGGGCCGTAAAGGACGAACCAGGTGACGAAGCCATAGGCCTCGGCCAGCGATCCGTCGCGCGACAGGACGAACATCCAGACGATCATGACGTCCCGGATCGCGAAGAGAAGAAGCGCGATCGAGTGGTGGAAGGCGATCTCGCCGAGGAAGACGCCGAGGAAGTTGAGCGAACCGTGATCCGGGGTGAATGCCAGGATGACGATCGTGGCAGCCTGGACGACCAGGAAGAGGAGGGCCGTCACGACAATCAGGGGGCCGTCGCTCACGGCACGGAGGAGGCGCCCCCGTCCCAGATCCCGGAATACCTTGCGCAGGAGGACGAGGTCCTTGGCCTCGGCGAGGGTCAGCACGAGGGTAAAGAGCCAGAGGATCAGTCCAGGCAGCAGGATCTTGAGGGAAACCGATGACAGATCCGCGACATAGCCGAAGGCATAGAGGATCATCGAGAGCAGGAAGAGGAGCCAGACCCAGGGCCGGCGGTTCCGTACCTGCAGTTCCCGGCCCATCCGCCGGTAGACGCCGATCACGGACCAGATGGCGAAAAACCAGAGCGAGAGGGCGGCGAACTCGCCGGCCGTGAAATCGATCCCGTACCAGCGCGCATCGGCCCAGGCGGCGGAGCGCGCGGCGTAGTAGATCGCCAGAACGGCGGCGAGCGAGCAGAAATGGATGAGCGTGATGTTGCCCCCGCGCTCCCCGGGCCGGCTGGTCAGGCGCAGGAGGCTGAAGAGCATGCCGAGAGCGGCGCAAAGCAGGCCGGCGGCAATGACGATCGCGGCGTTCAGCAGCAGGCCCCCGATGGGTTCGGAGAAGCTGCCCGCGACAACATGCACCACGAGCGCGGCGAGGGTGAGTATCCAGCAGAGCGACGTGCCGCCGAACAGCTTGCCCCAGGCCATCGTCCAGGGCCTCAGGGTCGACATGCGCTGGCTGTCCCAGGTGCGGCCCCGCACCTCGCGGATAACGGTGCCAGCGCCCTGCCGGCCGCCCCACATCAGAACCAGGATGATGGCGGTCCAGCGGGCGGCCGCGGTCAGGATCGGGAAGACCATCGGCGCACCGACCCGGTTGCGCTGGATGCTCCAGTCGATGGCGCCCGCCGCGACAAGGATCAGGAGCACAAGGGTCAGGCCGATGGTGACCTTGGTCGCCGAAAACTCGTACCAGAGGTTCCGGCGAAACTCGGGATTGGCGATCATGCGGCGCCTCCCGGGCCCTGCTCTGTCGACCCGGCGGCCTTGCCCGGTTCCTCTGCGCCGAGGCTCGCGAAATAGACTTCCTGCATGCGCGCCTTGTCCTCGGTGAAGCTCTTCACCGGCAGGCCCGCCTCGACGATGTGGCGGAGGAAAGCGACCCGGACGAGGTCGTCCGCCGGAACGAAGACGGTGGCACCGTTACCGTGGATGGCGATCCGCTCCGCCTGGCCGAACTCCCTGAGGACGGCCTCGAAACGCGGTGTGTCCTGGGTCAGCTCGATGCGCAGGCAGACGACCGCGCGGGACGCGTCAGCGTCGCCCGCATCGCCGTCGACCAGGCCGGCCTCGACCGCCTTGACGGCCTCCTGCAGCGGCCGGTGCAGGGCGATCCGGCCGTCGCGGATGATCAGGACATCGGTCGAATAGTCCTCGAGCTCGCTCAGGATGTGGGAGGAAACGATGAGGGTCATGCCCTCCCGCCCCATTCCCGCGAGCAGCGAGGACAGTTTCCAGCGCTGTTCCGGGTCCAGGCCCGACGCCGGTTCGTCGAGCAGCACGACCTTGGGCTCGTGAACGATGGCCTGGGCGATGCCGAGCCTCTGCTTCTGGCCGCGCGACATGTTGCCGGACCGCTTTTTCAGAAGTTCCACGAGGTCCATCCGCTCGGCCGCGCGCTCGATCGCCTCCTTCTGCCGCGCTTTCGGCAGGTCGTGGATCGCTGCGTGATAGGTCAGGCATTGCTGGACCGTCAGGTCCTCGTAGAGCCCGAAATTGTCGGAGAGATAGCCGAGCCGCGTGTGGACCGCCCGCGGGTGCTCGGCGACATCCAGCCCGTCGATCTCGACCGCCCCGGCATGGGGCCGCTCCAGCGCGGCGAGGCAGCGCAAGAGGGTCGTCTTCCCGGCGCCGTTGGGGCCGACCATGGCCGTGATCGAACCGCCGGCGATGGAAAAACCGACATCGTCCAGCGCGCGGGTGTCCGCGTAGTCGTAGGTGACATTTCGGGCGACGATTTGCGACATGGCCGGGATACTATGACGGAGGTGCCCAATGCGGAAAGCCCGAGTTTCGGCCTCCGCTCCGCCGCGTTATTCCGGCTTCGGCAAGGCCGCCGCGTGACCGGCGATGCTCTGCGCCTCGATGAAGACCCGTGTGATGTTCGGCCGGGCGGCCTTGATCCGCGTTTCGAGGACCGAGATGGTTGCCTCCACATCGTTGGCGGTCAGGTTGTCCGCGAAATCGACACTGACCGTGACAAGGACGTCGTTGGCGCCGAGATGGAGGGTCAGAAGTTCATTGACCGCCTTGATGCCGGGCTGCTCGGACAGGATATTCCGGATGTCCTCGACCGTCCCGGGACCGGCCGCCTCGCCGATCAACAGGCCCTTGGTCTCGTAGGCCAGCACCATGGCGGCACCGGCCAGGATCAACCCGATGACGATCGACGCGATGCCGTCGAACTCAGGAATGCCGAGGATCTCGCCGAGGGCGAGGCCGATCGTCGCAACGATCAGCCCCAGCATGGCGGCGGTATCCTCGAACAGGACCGTAAAGACGCTCGGGTCCTTGCTGCGCTGCACGGCCTCGAAATAGCCGCGCTTCCCCTTGATCCGCTTGAACTCCTTGAAGGCGATCCACCAGGCGCCCGCCTCGAACACCATGGCCAGGCCGAGAACCAGGAAGTTGATCCAGAGGCGGGAGATCGGGTGCGGGTGCCGAAGCTTGTCGATGCCCTCATAGATCGAGATGCCGGCGCCGACCGCAAAGATCAGAATCGCGACGACGAAGGCCCAGAAGTAGAGCTCGCTGCCATAGCCGAACGGGTGCCGCTCATCCGCCGGGCGCCGCGACTTGGCGAGGCCGTATAGCAGGAGACCCTGGTTTCCCGTGTCGACGACGGAGTGGATCGCTTCGCTCAGCATCGCCGAGCTGCCGGTGTAGGTGGCTGCAGCGAACTTGGTGACG
>CAYGKX010000292.1:0-5694 GCA_964350225.1 uncultured Rhodospirillaceae bacterium
CCCACATCGTCGCCCGTTCGATCAGATCGACGAGCCGGTCGATGATGCCGGTGACGGGTCCGCGTCCGCTGTAAACCGGCGGCGCAGCGGCGGCGCCGGCTTCCTCGCCAACGCCGCCTTCTTCAAGGGTTTGGGCCATGTGATCGGGCAGTCCCGTTCAGGCCGCCGGCGTCATGCCGACGGGCCGAGGCCTACTTCTTGGGCGCCCAGGGGTAGCCCTTCTCCTTTTCCATGGCGGCATACTTGTCGTAGAGGCCCTTGAACTCCGCCAGGATCTTCGGGCCGTCCAGGCCCTTCTTCTTGGCCTTGGCGAGCCCCTTGTCGACGTCCTTGGAGGCTTCTTTCTCCAGCATCTCCTTCATCGCCGCCGTCGGCTGAAGAAGCTCGACCTTCTTGCCGTCGATGCCGGCCTGAAGCTCTTCCTTGGTCTTGGTCCGGGAATTGATCATGACCATCGCCATGTGATCGACGAAGTCCCGACCCATCTTGTCGATCATGCCCTGGTGCTTCTTCGACAGAGCCGCGTAGGTCCTCGCATTCATGGCGATGCCGAAAGCGAGCACCTGGCCAAGGTTCAGCTCCGTCGCGTAGCCGGCGCCCTCATACTGCTTGTAGCCCTTGATGACGTACCAGTAGTTGGTCGTACCATCGATCGTCTTCGAGGCGAGCGCCTGATAGACCTTCGGCTGGGGCAGCGAAATCGTCGTGGCGCCGGCCGCGTTCATGGCGCGGACGAAGCCGCCAGTCGCGCGGATCTTCTTGCCCTTGAGCTCGTCGAGCTTGGTGATGGGCATCCGGCTCAAGAGCTGGGTCGGACCGGTCGTGTAATTGGAGAAGTAGCGGACGCCCTTCTTCTTGAACTCGGCGAGCGCGTCCTTGTTCGTCGTCATCAGGTCATAGGTGGCATGCAGGCCGGCATATTCGCTCGACAGCATCAGCGCATCCGCCACCTCGTAGACGACCATATCGCCGGGATTATAGACCGCGACAATCGAGGCGAAGTCGGCGACGCCTGCGCCCAGGCCCTTTACCGAGTTCTTGGCGCCGAGCAGCGCGCCGCCCCAGGTGAACTGGATCTTCAGCTCGCCGCCGGAGCGTTTCTCGAGCTCCGCCGCCATCCATTTGAGTGCGCCTGCACGGGCACCCCGGTTCGGTCCGAAGTCGGCAAAACGCAGGGTTTTCGCCGAAGCCTCGCTCGTGGTGTAGAGCTGGCCGGCGAACAGGACCGCGGCAGCCGTCGTCAGCAGATATTTTGCACGCATTGGCATCCTCCCGATCTATGTCGTGCCATCCCGGCCCTACCGATGTTTCCCGGCTTCGGCCGATTGGTGAGATGTTCATAACACGCGAAGGACCGCGCGCCTGTCAATGACCAGCTTGCATTTCATATGTCGAAACGGTTTGATGAAGCGGTCAGATTCGAGGAGCGCATGACCGCCGCCCAGAAGGAAAATGCAGCCCGGGATCGCTATGCGGTCCGTTCCGTTCTGCGGGCCGCCGCCCTCCTCCGTGCCTTCAGCAGCGACCAGCCGAGCCTGCCACTCGCCGACCTCGCCCGCCGAGCCGGGCTCGACAAGGCGACCGCCCGGCGCCTTCTGATGACACTCAAGCAGGCGGAACTGATCGACCAGAGCCAGACCACGCAGCATTACAGCCTGGGCCTTGGCATTCTCCGGATCGCTGGCGCCGTGCCCACATCCCGACACCTGTCGGAGCTCGCAGACGACCTCCTGCGCTCGCTCGCAGCCCGGACCGAAGCGACCGTCTTCCTGTCCGTCCGCCGGGACACGCATGCTCTCTGCATTGGGCGTTACCTTTCGGATTCGCCCGTTCAGGTCCGGTGGTGGGACGTTGGCGGCGAGCGGCCGATGAATTGCGGAGCCGCTCCGCGCCTGCTCCTCGCCTACGCGCCCGAGGCGGAGCGGGAACGCGCCATAGAGGCCGGGCTTGCGCGATACACGGACTTCAGCGAACTCGATCCCGACCGCCTGCGCGCTTCGCTCGACGAGATCCTCGATCGCGGCTGGACGCTCGCGGTCGACGACGTCTTCGTTGGATTGAGCGCGCTCGCCGTGCCGGTGCACGACAGTTCCGGCGGGTTCGTCGGCGCCATCAGCCTTGCTGGCCTCACGGCCCAGCTTGCCGGCCCGAAGACCGCAAGCCGCGGACCGGCGACAGAGCCCAGACAGATTGAGGAACTGCGCGCCACCGCGGCTGCGCTTGCACGCCGGATACCACCCGGCCTCGATTTCGCAGAATGAAATTCCTGCGGAAATTTCGCAACCGGATGTTGACATTGGGTCCCCTGCACGTGTCGAGTGACCGGAACAATGCCGGAGCCCCGACCCGACGGCGCCGGCCGGGAGGAGAATGATGGGCCTGACAATCGCCGAAAAGATTCTGGCGCGCACCGCCGGACGCGACGTCGTCCGGGCTGGCGAAGAGATCATGGCAAAGCCCGACTACGTCGTGGCATACGATTTCCCCGGCTATACCGATGTGATCTTCCGCCAGATGAGGGAGGACTTCGGCATCGAGCGCGTCCCGGACCCGGATCGCTATGCCATCTTCATCGACCACATGGTGCCGACCGCCACACCCCAAGAAGAGGAGATGCACATCCTGACGCGCACCTGGTGCGCGGAAAACGATGTCGCCCTCTACGAGCGGGCCGGCATCGGCCACCAGGTCGCGGCGGAGGTCGGCTATGCCGTCCCGGGCGCGTTCGTCGTCCATTTCGACGGTCACATCAGCCAGCTCGGCACCTTCGGCACGCTTGCCATCGGCATCCGGCGCAACATCCTGTAGGCCTTTGTCCGCGAACGCATCTCGATGAAGGTACCGGAAACGGTGCGCGTCGAGTTGACCGGCGATATGCAGCCCGGCGTCATGGCGCGGGACGTCTTCCACCACATGGTCGGCGCCTTCGGCCCCGCCTTCGCCAAGTTCCGCGTGCTGGAACTGGGCGGCCCCGCCCTCGACGGCATCTCCATCGAGGGCCGGCAGTCGATGACCTGCCTCGCCATGTTCACCGGCGGCATCACGGCGATCTGCAACCCCGACCAGACGACCCTCGACTACGCACTGCCTCGCGCGAGGAAGGTACTCGAGCCGGTCGCGAGCGACTCTGACGCCAGTTATGCGGCTGTGCACGAATTGAACCTGTCGAAACTTGAACCGGTCGTCGTGGCCCCGCCGACACCGGCCGATACCCAGCCGCTGGCAAAGTTCGTCGGGACGGAGATCAACGCCGGCTATATCGGGTCCTGCGCTTCCGGCCGGCTGGACGACCTGCGCGCGGCCGCTGCGGTCCTGAAAGGCCGCCAGGTCAAGCCCGGCTTCGCCCTGCATGTCATCCCGACGAGCCAGCGCATCATGGCCGCCGCCGCCGCGGAGGGTCTGATCGAAACCCTGGTGGAAGCCGGTGCCTTCGTCTCCTCGCCCAGCTGCGATTATTGCTTCGGCCGGATCGCGACGATGTCGCCCGGGCAGCGCGCCATGTCGACCGGCACCCTGAATGTGCCGGGCCGGATGGGCAGCCCCGACAGCGAGATCTACATCGGCAACGCCGCCTCTGTCGCCGCCGCCGCGGTGGAGGGGCGCATCGCCGATCCCCGCGACTACCTGACCGTCAGCGCATAGGACAAGGGAGCCGACGATGACCCTGGAGAACCTGCGCGGCCGGGCGGCCTGGATCTTCTCCGAGCCGAATTTCGACATCGACCTGATCGTCGGCGTGAAGAACATCAAGATCCAGGATATCGATGTCCTGAGCGACGCCGCGATGCAGGATTACGATCCCGAGTTCCGGCAGGCCGTCCGGCCCGGCGACCTTCTGATCGGCGGCGAGAATTTCGGCTACGGCCACCCCCACTATCCGCCCATGAAGGCGATGCGCCACATGGGCCTCGCCGGCGTCATCGCCGAGAGCTTCTCGCCCGGCTACTGGCGCGGCGAGATCAGCATGGGTTTTCCGCAGGTCCCCTGCCCCGGCATCCTTGGCGCCGTCGAACGGTGGGACGAACTGGAAGTCGACTGGGCGGCGGGTGAGGTGCGCAACCTGACCCAGGGCACGACATTGCCCTTCGAGCCGCTCGCCCGCGCCGACATGGCGATGCTCGAAGCCGGCGGCCTGACCGGATATCTCAAGACCGCCATCGCCGAAGAAAGCGACGCGCGATAGGTCCAAGGAGGAAAACGCGATGACCCCGAGACAACGCTTCCGAGAGAGCCTAAAAACCGGCGAGACGATCTGGGCCGCCGGCGCATTCGATGCGCTGAGCGCGAAGCTGATCGAGGAAGCCGGCTTTCCGGCCCTCATGACCTCCGGCTTCGGCGTCTCCGCGTCCCACCTCGGGCAGCCGGACGCCGAGCTCTATACGATGACAGAGAACCTGGCGGTGGTGCGCAATGTCGTGCAGGCGGTCGGGGTGCCCGTCGTCGCGGATATCGACACGGGCTACGGCAACGCCATCAACGTCATGCGGACCATCCGCGAGTTCGAAATGTCCGGCGTTTCGGCGGTGATCCTGGAAGACCAGGAGGGCCCCAAACGCTGCCCGGCCGCGGCCGACCGTGTCGAAATCCTGCCCAAGGCGGAAGGCGTGTCGAAGATCCGCGCCGCCGTCGAGGCACGGCAGGACTCGGACATGGTCATCGTCGCCCGCACCGACGCGGTGACAGAAGAGGATGCGATCGATCGGGCGCGGGCCTATGCCGCGGCCGGCGCCGACCTAATCCAGCCGATCAGCCGCTGTTTCAAGGACATTGCCGGCCTGCGGCGACTGCGCGAGGCCGTCGGCAAGCCGCTCTCGCTCCAGGTCATCGGCTGGCTCGAAACCGATCTCTCGCGCGAGGAGATCGAGGAGGTCGCGGGTCTTGCCGTCTACGCCCTCGTGCCCTTGATGACGGCGACACAGGCGTTGCGCGACAACCTTGCCGCCCTGTGGCGGGACCGTTCGACCCAGTCGCTGCCCCTCCCCGTCACGTCAATGGGCGACTTCAAGAAGATGATCGGCTTCTCCCAGGTCGAACTCCTGCAATCCCAGTTCCTGCTCGACCCGTCGGAACTGAAACGCACCGGCTGACGGCGCCGATGCCCCACCGCGGTCTGGCTTTTCCGGCGGGCGAGGACAGCCGTTTTCGCGCGGTGGTTTCCCGGTACACCGAAATGACATAGGCTTGAGCGCCTCTCTCGTAAGAGCCGAAACCTGTCATGCAGCGATGCCCTCCGGCTCGTCGAAGCACCTGATCCCGATCCTGCTGGCGCCCTGGGGCCGTAACGGCTCGACGGCGGTAATGCGCCTTCTGGCGTCGAGCGACGTCGTGGCCGCGCCAACCTCCCATCCTTATGAACAGTTCCGCCTCAGTGCGATGTTCCGCGCCGCCCAACTGCTCGGCGGTCAACGGGAGAAACCGCGCCATGGCTGGGGGAACGAAGGCCTTTTCCCCGATGTCTGGGAGGATTGCCTGAAGCCCTTGTCCTATGTCGACCCCGGCCTTGCCGATGGGAACACTGTCGTCCGCCACTGCTTCCGGGGCCTGTGGCACGGCTTCGAAAATGCCGTACAGGAAGTCCGCGCGGGCAACGATCTCCTCCCGGCGCGCTATTACGCCGAGAAGTCAGAGCCGCTTCTCTCGGCGGAGATCTCGACGTTAATCGAATGCCGCATCCTCTTCGTGCTGCGCGATCCC
>CAYGKX010000293.1:0-1473 GCA_964350225.1 uncultured Rhodospirillaceae bacterium
GCAGATTATCCCGGGCGCGATCGGCACGACGATCTCGCGCATGCCCAGGCCGCGGGCGACCTCCGCCGCGTGCAGCGGCCCGGCGCCGCCGAAGGGCATGAGCGTATAGTCGCGCGGGTCGAGTCCGCGCTCGACCGAGATCGTTCGGACGGCCCGCACCATATTCGCGACGACGATGCCGAGGACGCCCTGGGCGGTCTTCTCGACATCGAAGCCGAGGCGCCCGGCGATCGGCTCGATTGCCCGTCGCGACGCCTTGACGTCGAGCTCCATCCGACCGCCGATCAGGCCCCCGCGGGACAACCGGCCGAGGACGAGGTTCGCATCCGTCACCGCCGGCTCCGTGCCGCCCCGGCCGTAGCAGGCCGGCCCGGGATCGGCACCGGCGCTGGTCGGCCCGACCTTGAGCAGCCCGTCCCGGTCGAACCAGGCGATCGATCCGCCCCCGGCGCCCACGGTGTGGATGTCGACCATCGGGAGGCGCACGGGGAAGCCGGCGACGTCCCGGTCGAGACTGACCCCCGCGTCGAAGTTGCGGATCAGCGCGACGTCCGCGCTGGTCCCGCCCATGTCCAGGGTCACGACGTTGGGCCGCCCAACGGCACGCGCTGCCGCGATGGCCCCGACCGCCCCCGCCGCGGGTCCGGACAGCGCGGTCCGGATCGGGAAGTCCTTCGCCGTCCCGGTCGACATCAGGCCGCCGCTGGATTGATAGATGCGCACCGGCGCGTTCGGCACATCCCGGGACAACGCCTCCTCCAGATAGCCGATATAGTCGCCCATCACCGGCTGGAGGTAGGCGTTCAGGACGGTCGTCGAGAAACGTTCATACTCCCGGAACTCCGGCCGGACGCTCGAGGACAGGGAGACCGCGACGCCGGGCAGCCTGTCCCGGATCGCCTCGCCCACGCGCCGTTCGTGTTCCGGGTTCAGGAAGGAGAAGAGACAGCAGACCGCGCAGGCCTCGGCCCCGCTGGCCTCGACGGCCGCGGCAACGGCCTCGACGGATGCCGGGTCGAGCGCCACGACCGCCGCCCCGGTGGCGTCGATCCGCTCGACGACTTCGAGCCGGCGTTGGCGCGGCACGAGCGGGGCCGGAAAGTCTTCCTGGAGCGAGAACATGTGCGGACGCGTCTGGCGGCCGATCTCGAGCAGGTCGCGAAAGCCGTGGGTCGTCACCATGGCCACCTTGCCGCCCCGCCGCTGGATCAGTGCATTGGTCGCGACCGTGGTACCGTGAGAGAGGCGGTCGATCGTCTTCGGATCGATCTCCAGTTCCGCGCACATCTCGCGAAGCCCCGCGACGATGGCGTCCCCCGGGTTGCGCGGGGTGGACGGACGCTTGAAATAGCGCAGCGTACCGTCGTCGCGGTTCGCCGCGAAAAAGTCCGTAAATGTGCCGCCTACATCGACACCGACCAGCCAGCTCACGGGCCTGCTCCCTCGGTGATTTCATTTAAAATACTTGTTGTA
>CAYGKX010000293.1:1483-5686 GCA_964350225.1 uncultured Rhodospirillaceae bacterium
ATTCTCCGCCTATAAGCAATCACAGATATACGCATCAAGCGAATGGACGACGAACCGAGGGACGCGGGAGCCGATGCCGAATTTCGCCATGCCGGAAGAGATCGCCGACGAGACGAAGAACGTCGGCCGGCGCATGCTCCGTATCGAGGACCGCTCGCTCCTGCGCGGCGAAGGCGCCTTTGTGGACGACGTGCCGGTCAAGAAAGGTACCCTGCACGCCGCCTTCCTCCGGTCGCCCCACGCGCATGCCGAGATCCTTTCGATCGACGCGTCGGAGGCGCTGAAGATGCCGGGGGTCTTCGCCGTCGTGACGGGCCAGGAGGTGGCGGAGCAGACGGACCCGATGATCGTCGGCTTCGAAAATCCCATCGACTACTACGGCATCGCGGTCGACAAGGTGCGCTATGTCGGTGAACCCGTCGTCGTGGTCGCCGCGTCCGACCGGTACCGGGCCGAAGACGCGGTCGACCTCATCAAGGTCAAGTATAAGGTCCTGCCGGCGGCTATCGACCCGGTCGAGGCGGAAAGTCCCGACGCGCCGCTTATTCATCCGCGGGCGACGTCGAACTGCGTCTCGGAACGCAACTTCGTCCACGGCGACCCGGAGACCGCCTTCGCGGAGGCCGACCGGACGACGGAATTGACGATCCGATACCCGCGGAACTCCATCACGCCGATGGAGACCTATGCCGTCGTCGCGGAGTATCTGAACGAGACGGGCGGTTTCGACGTCCTCTCGAACTTCCAGGGCCCCTTTTCCGTCCACACGGTCATGGCGCTCGCCCTGCGCATCCGGACCGCCGCCCTGCGCCACCGAAGCCCGAAGAATTCCGGCGGCAGCTTCGGGTCCAAACTCGTCATCTTCCCCTACATCGTCGTGCTCTGCGTCCTCGCGCGCAAGGCACGGCGGCCGGTGAAATGGATCGAGGACCGGCTGGAGCATCTGTCCGCGTCGAGCGTGGCACCCAACCGCGTGACGAAGATCAAGGCCGCCTACAGGGAAGACGGAACGGTGACGGCGCTCCGCCTGGACCACTGGGATGACCACGGGGCTTATCTGCGCGCACCGATGCCGGCGCCGATCTACCGCATGCATGGCGGTTCGACGAACGGGTACGGGATCAAGAATCTCGAAGTCACCAACCACATCATGATCACGAACAAGTGCCCGACGGGCGCCGTTCGGGGCTTCGGCGGCCCGCAGCTCTATTTCGCCGTCGAACGCATGATGCACCGGATCGCCGTCGAGCTCGGCCGCGACCCGCTCGATCTCATCCGACAGAACCTCATTACCCCCGACCAGTTCCCCTACCGGGCGATCGCGGGCGCGCTCCTCGATTCGGGCGACTATCAGCGGACGATCGACGAGACCGTCGAGGAAGGCGGGCTCGAGGAGCTCAAGCGCCGGCGGGACGAGGCGCGCAAAGCCGGTCGTCTCTACGGCATCGGCTATGCAACCTGCGTCGAGCCGAGCCAGTCCAACATGGGCTACATCTCGACCCTGAAGACCGGGGTCGAGCGCGAGCGGGCCGGCCCGAAGGACGGCGCCGTCGCCTCCGTCACCGTCTCGGTCGACGCGCTCGGCTCCGTCAACGTGATCGGCGACAGCGTGCCACAGGGACAGGGACATCAGACCGCCCTCGCCCAGATCGTCGCCGACCAGCTCGGCCTCCGGCCGGACGACATCGTCGTCTCGCTCGACACAGACACGGCCAAGGATGGCTGGTCCATCGCCGCCGGCAACTATTCCTGCCGCTTCGCGCCGGCCTCGACCAGCGCGGCGGACCAGGCAGCCGAACGCGTGCGCACCAAGATGGCGCGCATCGCGGCGACCCAGCTGAACGTACCGCCCGACCAGATCGAGTTCTCGAACGGCAAGATCCACGCGCGCAACAATCCCGACAACGCGGTCCCTTTCTACCGGATCGGCGGTCTCGCTCACTGGTCGCCGTCGAGCCTGCCGGACGATGTCGAGCCGGGGATCCGCGAGACCTCGATGTGGAACGCGCCGGAGCTGACGCCGACCACCGCGAACGACGAGATCAACACTTCTCTCGCCTACGGCTTCGGCTTCGACTTCTGCGGCGTCGAGGTCGACCCCAGGACCGGAGTCGTCCGGGTCGACAAATTCGTCTCCGCCCACGATTGCGGGACGATCCTCAACCCGGGCCTGGCCGAGGGGCAGATCCGCGGCTCCTGGGCGTCGGCCTATGGCGCGACCTTCCTTGAGGAGTTCTGCTACGACCAGGACGGCAGCTTCCAGTCGGGCAGCTTCGCGGAATATCTGGTGCCGACCGCAGCGGAGCTTCCGGAGCTGCATCTCGTCCACCCGACACCCAACCCCTCGCCCTACACGCGGCTCGGCGCCAAGGGCATCGCCGAGGGCAACCAGTACAGCACACCGGTCTGCGTCGCGAACGCGGTCGCGGACGCGCTTGGTATCGAGGATGTCCAGCTTCCGCTGAAGCCGGCACGGGTCCTCGAATGGATCAACGCGGAAGAACGCCCCCCGTCGGTCAAGCCGGCCGCGCCGGCAGCTCCCGCAACCCCCGCCACAGGCAAGCGTCCCACCATCGATGGCAGCGGCGAGATGGAGGTGCCGACCTCCCCGGAGGAGGTCTGGAACATCCTGCTCGACCCGGAGCAGATGGCCCGGATCGTGCCCGGCTGCGAAAAACTCGACAAGGTCGGCGAGAACAGCTTCACCGGCGTTGTCATGCTGGGCGCGGGCCCGGTCAAGGGCCGTTTCGATGCCAAGATCGATCTGACCGATCTCGACAAGCCCCATCGCGCGTCCCTTGTCGGCGCGGCGGACGGCCCGCTGGGTTCCTCGCGCGGCACCGGGCATTTCGAGCTGCGAGCGGTCGACGGCGGCACCCTCGTCACCTACAGCTACTCGGTCGAACTGACCGGCAAGGTGGCAGCCGTCGGCGGACGCATGCTCCGCGGCGCCGCCCGCCTGCTGATCGACCGCTTCATGCGCGGCCTGGTTCGCCAGGCCGGCGGCGAGGATCCCGACACGTCGGGCGCCGCCGGCATCTGGTCCAAGGTCAGGAACCTGGCCGGAGGCAAGAAATGAAACCTGCACCCTTCGACTATGTCCGGGTCGAGACCGTCGACGAGGCCGTCGACCTTCTGTCCGAACATGGCGACGACGCCCGGATCATCGCCGGCGGCCAGTCGCTCATGCCCATGTTGAACATGCGGCTGGTCCGGCCGGAGATCCTGGTCGACATCGCGCGCCTCTCCGAACTCGACACGATCTCGGAGGATGGCGACGCGGTCGCCGTCGGCG
Source organism: uncultured Rhodospirillaceae bacterium (assembly GCA_964350225.1). Lineage (GTDB taxonomy): Bacteria > Pseudomonadota > Alphaproteobacteria > Bin65 > Bin65 > CAYGKX01. The sequence continues at coordinate 4,779 of CAYGKX010000293.1, forward strand.
CGGCGACCACCCAGGGCACCTTCGCCGACTGGCCCGGCCTCGCCGGGACGCTACCGGTCGTGGCCGAGGCAATGACCCATATCGGCCATTTCCAGACCCGCAACCGGGGCACCGTCTGTGGCTCGCTCTGCCACGGCGACCCGAGCTCGGAGCTGCCGCTCTGCCTCGCCCTGCTCGGCGGCGAGGTCGAGCTGCAAAGCGCGCGCGGCACCCGGCGGGTCACGGCTGACGACTTTCAGCTCGGCGTCCTGACGACGGCCAAGGAGCCGGACGAACTGGCGACCCGCGCGCTCTTTCCCCGGGCGGTGCCCGGCGCGCGCTTCGCCTTCCGCGAGTTCCACCACCGCCACGGCGACTTCGCGGTCGTGGCAGTGGCCGCGATGCGTGCCGGAAATCGGGTGGGCCTCGCCGTCGGCGGCGTCGCCGACCGGCCGGAAGTCCGTCACTGGGACGGCATCGAGGGAGATGCCGTCGACGACGCCCTGAACGACTTCGCCTGGGCGCTGGGCGGCAGCGACGACATTCACGCGACCGCGCGCCTCCGGCGCGAACTCGTCCGCCATCTGGGCCGTCAGGCCATCGAGGAGACCGCCGCATGAAGAAACTGGATCGCGACGGCCGGTATCCGGTCCGCCTGACCCTGAACGGCATGACGGTCGAGGGGTATGCCGAGCCTCGCATGCTGCTGTCGGATTTCCTGCGCCACGAGATCGGCGCGACCGGCACCCATGTCGGCTGCGAGCACGGCGTCTGCGGCGCCTGCACCGTGCGCATCGATGGCAAGGCCCAACGCTCCTGCCTGACCCTCGCCGTCCAGGCGGACGGCGCCGACATTCTGACGATCGAAGGCCTGAGCGAGCCGGACGGAAGCTTCGGCCCCCTGCAGCAGGCCTTCCATGAGAATTTCG
>CAYGKX010000294.1:0-5340 GCA_964350225.1 uncultured Rhodospirillaceae bacterium
CACCAGGGACGGGTTGCGGAATGGCTTTAAGTCGGCAGGTTCAGCAACCCGTCTTCATCCAGCGGGAAGAAGGGGTTCCACGCGATCTCCCATAGATGCCCGTCCGGGTCGGCGAAATAGCCGGAATAGCCGCCCCAGAAGACATCCTCCGCCGCCTTGACCAGGGTGGCGCCGGCGGTGACGGCCTCTGCAATGACGGCGTCGACCGCCTCCCGGCTCGGCTGGTTCTGGGCCAGCGTGACGGCCGCCGGGGGCTTGGGCGGTAACGACGCGAGGCAGGCATCCTCCGCCAGCCCCGCGCGGGGAAAGAGGGCGAGCACAATGCCGCCCGCCTGGAAAAAGGTTATGCCGTCCTGACTGGCGGACGAGCGCCGCCAGCCGAGCGCTTCGTAGAAGGCCGTGGAATCCGCGAGGTCCTCCACGCCGAGAGTTATAATATTCACTCTTTGTTCCATACTTCGTTTCCTCCGACAAGTGGGGATACTCGGGCTATTTCTTGGTACGGAACGCGTCGAGGTTGACGACTTCGCCGGTTGTGCGTTTTGGCTCGTCCGCATCATCTTCCGCCGCGTCCCGATCGTTGCCGTCGGCCTTATCGTCGCCGACGGTCGGAACGATGTCGCCCGCCGGCGGGTCGAGCAGATCGACGGCGGCGGTCAGGTCCTCGGTATCGATCGGCTCCTCGTCGGTCAGTTGGAACTTCAGGCCAAAGGGGACCGACGGGTCCGCGAAGGAGGTAATCGCCGCGAACGGGATCACCAGTTGTTCCTTCTGGCGATTGAAGCTCAGCTCCACCTCGAAATGGCTGTCGAAGACGCCGAGGTTCCAGAATTGGTGCTCCAGGACGATCGTCATCTCTTCCGGATAGTCGGTGCGCAGCCGGTCCGGCAGGTCGACGCCCGGATAGGCGGTGAGGAAGGTGATGTAGAAGCTGTGTTGTCCCGGCAGCCCGAAATCCGCAGCCTGGGTCAGGGCCGTGCGGACGACGCCGCGCAGGGCGTCCTCGACGATGCGGTTATATTGCAGCAGTTCCTGGTCCATCGCAGGCAAAAGCGGTCCGGATTGTGGTGGGCGCGAAGAATGGCCGGCGGCCGGAATGCCCGACCTGACGGCGGCGCCATTATCCGCAGGAGGCCGGTCTCCCGCAACCGTGAGACGCCGGACCCTGACGTTCACATTGTCGTCAGGGAAAAGACGTTTCATGCCAAGCGGTTGCGGCATGGCGGGCGGTCGAAAGCGGGAGGGAAAGGTAAGTGGAGGGATTCTGTTGCCCGGTGCCCTCCGAACCGCGCTTGCCTAGTTAGGCAGCGAGAGCCAACTGATCGTTGTCATTGGCATCTATCAAAACGGCCCGATAACGGCGGTACCATGCCGAGCGAAAAACCTGTCTTTAGCCACGCGTCGATCCTGTTTCGCCCCCATGGCCCGCAACAATTTCCGGCATCCGCGCCGGCGGGAAATGGTGGAGGCGCCGGGTACCGCCCCCGGGTCCGCAGAGGTTATTACACAGGCCGTTTATCGCCATAGCTGCCGAAGCAGCACCTTCTATATAGGGACTGGGGCCCGATTCCTCAATTGGACATCGAGTTCGGGCGAACGGAAAGCTCGGCCAGTCTCGATGACCCCGGGCGGCTGTGCAGTCGGCCGCCGATCGCGTTCCTGACATTCTCGCTCATGGATATCGTGCGTCGACAAGGAGGGCGGATAGTGTCGGGTACCGGCCGCGACACGTCATTCGGTGCGGTGTGGCGATCGGTACGCCGGATTGCCTGTCACGGGTGCAACGGGTTCAGCAGCCCGGCGATGATGGCCTCGACGACCCGGTCGACGGTCTCGTCGGCGTCGAAGCGCAGGAAGGCCCGATAATCGCGGCCGACCCGCATCAGGCAGATGCCATGGACGCTGGCGAAGAGGCCGAAGGCGAGTTCCTCCGCCGTTGCCGGTTCGATGTCCGGCTTCAGGTCGCGCACAACGGCGCCGACCCGCGCGATCAGCCCCTCGATGCCGCCCGCGAAGGCTTCCGGGTGAGGCCGGTCGGAGCTGGGGACATAGTCGAAGAGCAGCTGCCAGAGCGCCTGATCCGTCGAGATGAAATCGAGATAGGTCCGCGCCATCTTGCGCAGGCGCTCCTCCGGCGCTGCCGCCGGATCGGTGTCCAGGCGGGCAGCGAGGGTCGCCAGGGTTTCCGCGTTCAGGTGGAAGACGAGATCGTCGAGCCCGTCGAACTGGGTATAGAGGGTGCCGACAGCGTAACCGACCCGCTTGGCCACCGCCCGGGCGGTCAGTGCGCGTGGGCCGTCCGCGACGACGATGTCCCGCGCCGCCTCCAGCATCATCTGGCGGAGTTCCTCGCGGCTGTGGTCGTAGCGGCGTCCCATCGTTTGCGGTCGTCTCCCCGGTCAAATGAACATTGTTCAGAATCCGCTTGCACGATAGCGGAGGCCTTGCCGTAATACAAATGAACATCGTTCAATTGATTGGGCGAGCCGCCCGTCGTTTATCAGGAGACCGCCGTGTCCGTTCTCGCTCCCGCCTTCATCACCGGCCTGGGCAGCTTCTTCCCGGGCCCGCCCATCGCCAATGAAGAGATTGCCGGCCGTCTCGGCATTTGCGACCGCCGCGCGCTGCAGATCGGCCGAAAAGCCCTCAAGCAAAACGGCATCCGCACCCGCCATTACGCCCTCGATCGGGAGGGACGCCCGGAGGGGTCGGCGGCCGGGATGGCGGCTTCGGCCGCGCGGTCCGCGCTCGACGGAGCCGGCCTCGCGCCGGATGACCTCGACCTGATCGCTGCGGCAAGCTCGGCCGGCGACCTGATCGCGCCGGGCCTCGGCAGCGCGGTGCACGGGGAACTCGGAGGCCGGCCGGCCGAGGTCGCGAGCTTCACCAGCTTCTGCGCCAGCGGGATGATGGCGTTGAAATGCGCGGTCGCGAACACCGCCGCCGGCTTTGCCCGGCACGCGGTGGTGACGGCCAGCGAGTTCGCCAGCCGCTTTCTGCGCGAGGGCTATCTCGGCTCCGGGCGCCGCGACCTCAGCACCGAGTTCCTCCGCTGGATGCTATCCGACGGTGCGGGCGCAGCAGTGGTGGAGCGGGCGCCGAAACCTCACGGCCTGTCGCTCCGGGTCGACTGGATCGACATCCGTTCCTATGCCGATCGGATGCCCTTCTGCATGACCGGGGGCGGTCTGGCGGGCGAGGACGGCGCGCTCACCGCCTGGTCGAATGCGCCGGCGCTCGATGCCGCGGTCGCGGCCGGCGCCCTTCATCTGCGGCAGGACCTCAAGCTCCTGGAGCAGATCGTACCGCTCGGCCTGCACCGCTACATGGAGCTGATCCAGGAAGGCCGGATCGTTCCGGAGGAGGTCGACTGGGCCCTTTATCATTTCTCGTCCGACATCTTGCGCCGCCGGATGAGCGACGTGGCCGGGGCGGCGGACCTGCCGATCAACGCCGATCGCATCTTTACCAACCTCTACGAACGGGGAAATGTCGGCTCCGCCTCGATTTTCGTCATGCTGGACGAGCTTGTCGCGAGCGGTCGCGCCCAGCCGGGCCAGCGCATCCTGTGCATGGTCCCGGAAAGCGGGCGCTTCATCTATGCCTTCATGATGCTGACGGTCGTCGAAGGCGGTGCCCCGGCGCCCCGCCGATCGCTTCCCGCGCCGCTTGCTTCCGGCACCGGGATCGAGGCCGAGCTCGCCCGTGTCTGGGCGGGTTTCGAAACGGAACTCGCGACGGTCCCGATCGTGCGCCGGCTGATCGAGGGGCGGCTGACCATCGAGGACTACCGGGCGCTCCTCCTGAACCTGCGCCAGCAGGTCGTCGACGGCGCCCGCTGGATCGCACGGGCCGCCTCCAACCTCTCCCTCGACGACGCGGACCTGCGCACCGCCTTTCTCGCCCATGCGACCGACGAGCATCGCGATTACACGCTTCTGGAGGCGGACTATGTCGCCTGCGGCGGCAAGCGGGAGGACATCCGGAACGCGCGCAAGAATGCCGGGTCGGAGGCTCTGTCCGCCTGGATGTTCCAGCGCGCCAGTCGCGACAACCCGCTCGACCTCCTGGGCGCGATGTTCGTCATCGAGGGGCTCGGCAGCAGGCTGGCCGGCCGCTGGGCGCGCCAGATCAGGGAGCAGCTGAAACTGAACGACGGCCAGGTCCGCTTTCTGACCCATCACGGCGAGGCCGACCAGACCCATATGGCGCGCTTCGGCGAGGTGCTGCGTACCGTCGTCGAGGCCGGGCAGGATCCCGCGGAGATCGTCCGCACGGCGGAAGTGACGGCGCGGCTCTACCGCCTGCAGCTCGAGGAGATCGGCCGATGACGGACCTGCCTCGCATTCCAAGAATTGCGGCGGAACGCGCGGCCTTCCCGCCGGAATTCGATCCGGCGACCCTGGACCTCGCCGATCCGGACATGTGGACGGCGTTGTATCTCCAGCCTGGCGCCGGTGTCGACGATCGCGCGAAGGCGGACCTGCTCCGTTCCCAGCGCCGACGGTCCCGGCGCGTCCTCCTGCCCCTGCTGCGTCCGCTCGCCCGCGCCGCGATCGCTCTTCTGACGGTCGTGAACATGGTCGTGCCGCGGCGGTGGTCCGCGCCGCGATTTTTGCATTGGCTGATCCATCGCGGTCTCCGGCAATGGGCGGCGCCGGAGGCCAACCGGCTGATCCTCCGCCATTTCCATATCGGGACGGAGATCCTCGCCTTCATCCGCGCGAATGTGCCCCGCGCCCCGGATGTGACGAAGCCGCTCCGGCCGAAGACCCTGGCGGACCTGAAGCCCGACACCTTCCTCCAGCATGACATCAATCTCTTCAACTTCGTCGCCCATCTGGGGGCCCACCTGAAGCGGACGGGAATGGAGGTTCGGCCGCCGGCGCAAATCGATTTCGGTCCGATCACCGACGGCGACTTCGACATCGCACCGATGCCGGCCCGCTGGTCGAACAGGGTCGACCTCGAGACAGCCATCGAGGCCTATACGCCGCTCTATCAGATGTTCCTCGGCGCCAACGATTTCTGGCGGGCGAGCAACTCGCTCCAGCTCGACGAGACGATTGCGCTGCTGGTGGCGAAGATCCTCGGCAGCGACCGGCATCTGAGCTTCGTCGCGAACCGCCACCCCCTCCTGCCAATGCCCACCGGCGGCGCGGGCTGGCGTCTGATGCTGCATGGTCTCGCGGCGGAACAACTGCATTTCCATCTGCGGCAATGGAAGCGTGCCCAGGCGGCCGGGATCGACTTTCGGAAGACTCGTAAAACGGCGGGATAACCACAAAATCTTGTGGCGCGGGCGGTGGGGCGCCGCTATCTTTGGTGTCCTTTCCGATC
>CAYGKX010000294.1:5350-5684 GCA_964350225.1 uncultured Rhodospirillaceae bacterium
AGGACCAGCAAGACGAGATCGACAGCCTGCGTGCAACGCAGCACCAGACGCGCCGGGCGACCGTCCCCGCGCTCGAGGAGATCCTCTACGATGCGCTCCCCGTGCTCGACCACGGCTTCGTCCGGGTGATCGACTATATGGGCGACGACGCGGCCGTCGTGCAGGCGGCGCGGGTGTCCTACGGGCGCGGGACCAAGAAGGTCAGCGAGGACGCGGGGCTCATCAACTACCTCCTGCGTCATCGCCATACGACGCCCTTCGAGATGTGCGAGATCAAGTATCACGTGAAGCTGCCGGTCTTCGTCGCCCGGCAGTGGATCCGCCATCGGACGGC
>CAYGKX010000295.1:0-5677 GCA_964350225.1 uncultured Rhodospirillaceae bacterium
CGCTTCGGCGGACAGGGCGCTCCGTCCTTCACCCCCACATAGCGGGCACGTTTGACGATCCGCCCGGCGATCTTCCGCATCTTCGGGCCGAGCTTGTTGGGTATGCGATTTCGGGGATTGGGCAGTGTGACGACGAGGAAGGCCGACTGCGTCAGGGTCAGGCGGTCGGCGGAGCGCTTGAAATGGCGGCGGGCGGCGGCCTCGGCGCCGTAGATGCCATCGCCCCATTCGACGGAGTTCAGATAGACCTCCAGCACCCGCCGCTTGGTCCAGAAGGCTTCGATCAGCACGGTGAAGCCGGCTTCCAGCCCCTTCCGGACGTAGGACTTGTCGGGCCAGAGGAAGACATTCTTCGCCGTCTGCTGACTGATCGTCGATCCGCCGCCGGGCCGGCCCTCCAGAATGTCCTCTTTCAGCGCCCCGAGGTCGAAGCCCCAGTGCTTGCAGTAGTTCATGTCCTCCGACGCGATCACGGCGCGCAGGAGCTGTGGCGACATCTTCTCCAGCGGAACCCAGCGGCGGCGGGCGGTCGGTGCGTCGCCATTGATCGCCCGAAGCACCATCAGCGGCGTCGCCGGCGGGTTGACGAAGCCATAGATCGCGACCGACAGGACGGAGGAAATCGCGAGGGCAACGATCGTCGCTGCGATGGCCTGCGCCCCGACGACGAGCCAGCCGCGCCGGCGCTTCTTTATAAGGGTGGGGCGGCGTTTCCCGCCGGCCTTCGGCGCAGCCACGTCAGCTTGCCTCGCCGTTCTGAACCGCCGCGCGTTCCGCCTCCCCCTCGGCCTCCCGCTCGGCCTCCCGCTGGCGCAGTTCGAGGCGCCGTATCTTGCCGGTCGCGGTCAGGGGCAGTTCGTCGATGAATTCGATCATGCGGGGATATTCGTGGGCGGAGAGGCGGGACTTCACATATTCCTGGATCTCGGCGGCGAGGGCGTCGGTGGGCGCGTGGCCCTTGGCGGGCACGACATAGGCCTTCACGACCTCCGTCCGCAACCTGTCCGGCACGCCAATGACGGCAGCGAGCGCCACGGCCGGATGCTTGACGAGGCATTCCTCGATCTCGCCCGGCCCGATCCGGTAGCCGGCTGAGGTGATGACGTCGTCGGCCCGGCCCATGAACCAGAAATAGCCGCGCTCGTCCTGCGCGCCCAGGTCGCCCGACATCATCCAGTCGCCCCGATACTTGTCCTTCGTCGCCGCCTCGTTGCCCCAGTAGCCCAGCATGGCGATCGGATCCGGCGTGTGGAAGGCGATGTTCCCGGTCGTCCCGCGCGGCAGCTCGGTGCCCTCCTCGTCGACGATCCCGACCCGGTGGCCCGGCACGCAGCAGCCCATCGACCCCGGGATAACGTCCATGATCTCGGGGCAGTTCCCGACCATCAGGTTGCATTCGGTCTGGCCGTAACCCTCCGAAATGACCATGCCGAAGGTCTTGTAGCCCCAGTGCAGAAGCTCCTCGCCCATCGTCTCGCCGCCCGAGAACATCGAGCGCATGGAGAGGCGGTATTTCGTCTCCGGGTTCGGCACCTGCATCATCATCTTGAGGGCGGTCGGCGGGATGAAGCTGTTCCGGACCCGGTGCTGCTCGATCATCGAGAAGGCCTCTTCCGGATCGAACTTGCGCGCCCGGAAGGCGAGGACGGGCACACCGTGGAACCAGGCCGGCATCAGGTTGTCCATGAGCCCGCCGATCCAGGCCCAGTCGGCCGGCGACCAGAAGAGGTCGCCCGGCTGCGGGAAGAACTGGTGGTAGAATTCCAGCGACGGCATGTGGGCGATCATCGTCCGGTGGGCGTGCAGTGCGCCCTTGGGCTGCCCCGTCGTACCGGACGTGTAGACGAGGAGTGCGGGGTCGTCCGCCAGGGTCGGCTTGTTGCGGTAGCGGCTCGACGCCTGGTTGACCGCCGGCCAGAAGGCGAGGTCCGCCCCGCCCCCCTTCCGCACCGCATCGGTCACGATGACGAGTGAGAGGTCCGGCAGACGGTCCTTGATCGCCATGACCTTGGGCAGGTTCTCCTTGTTCGTCACAATCGCCTTCGCCTGGCTGTTCGACAGCCGGAATTCCAGTGCGTCCTCGCCGAACAAGGTGAAGAGGGGCAGGGACACCGCCCCCATCTTGTGGACGGCGACATGGGTGATCGCCGTCTCCGGGCACTGCGGCAAGAGGATCGCCACCCGGTCGCCCCGGGCAATCTCGTGCGCCTCCAGCGCGTTGGCGAGCGCGTTGGCGGCCCGCTTGACGTCGATGAAGCGAAAGCGCTGCTCCCGCCCGTTTTCGTCGAAATAGATCAGCGCCGTCTTGCGCGGGTCCCGGGCATGCCGGTCGCATACGTCGAAGGCCATGTTGTAGCGCTTCGGGATCCGCCAGCGGAACGAGTAGTAGACCGCTTCGTAGCTCTTGGCATGCGTGATCAGCATCGGCCTGCCCGGTTCTCCCCGTCTGTTCGTTTCGCCCGCACCCCGGCCCGCACCCCGGCCCGCACCCTGGCCCGCACCCTGGCCCTCACGCAAATGGTGCCGCGATCCGGTCCCGCCCACAAGGGGGCGCGGCAAGGGCACCGTCCGTTGCCCGGCCGGCTCGCTTCGCCTAGCTTGCCTTTGTGCCGAGAGGAGGGCGTAGATGGCCAACGACGACTTTTCGATTCACCGGGTCGCGCCGGGTGGCGCGGTCGATCTCTCCAGGATTCCGACCGCCGCCGAAAGTTTCCACGACGACGAGGACGACGCCCGGGCCACCTTCAAGGCCATGCGGCGTGAGCTGATCGAGCAGCAGCGTAAGATCTATGCCGAGGGCAAGCACCGGCTTCTGATCGTCCTCCAGGCCATGGATGCCGGCGGCAAGGACGGCACCATCAAGTCGCTCCTCAAGGGCGTGAACCCTCAGGGGGTCAGGGTCGAGAGCTTCAAGGCGCCGACCCGGCACGAGCTCGACCGCGACTATCTCTGGCGCATCCATAATGTCGTGCCGCGCACCGGCCATATCACGGTCTTCAACCGGTCGCACTACGAGGACGTGCTTGTCGTCCGCGTGGACGAGATCGTTCCGGAGGAGGTCTGGCGCAAGCGCTATGCCCAGATCAACGCCTTGGCAAAGATGCTAGTCGAGACGGGCACAACGATCCTGAAGTTCTACCTCCACATCTCCCGGGAAGAGCAGAAGCGGCGTTTCCACGCCCGGCTGACAACCCCGCGCAAGCAGTGGAAATTCTCGCCCCACGACCTCGTCAAGGCGCAGCAGTGGGAGGCCTATCAGGCGGCCTACGAGGACGCCATCGGCCATTGTTCGACGGCCGAAGCACCCTGGTACGTCATTCCGTCGGACGACAAGTGGTACCGGAACTACGCGATCGGGCGGGTGGTGACGGAAACCATCGCGGGCCTGAACCCGCAGTTCCCGCCCCTCGACTACGACCCGGAGAAGATCAAGCTGTAGCGGGCGCCGTTGCCGTTGCCCGGCGGCGGGCGTAGAGTGCGGCGCAATGATCGCACCAGCCCGAGGCCGCTGAAATGCCCCCCGACGCCGGCAATCTGGAAATCGTCCATTCCGTTTGTCCCCACGACTGCCCCAGCACCTGTGCGCTGGAGGTGGAGCGGCTGGACGCCCGCACGATCGGCCGGGTTCACGGCGCGAAGGACAATCCCTACACGGCCGGTGTCGTCTGCGCCAAGGTCGCCCGCTATGAGGAGCGCGTGCACAACCCCGCGCGGCTCAGGACCCCGCTCCGCCGGGTTGGCGACAAGGGCGTCGGGATCGACGCCTTCGAGCCGATCTCCTGGGATGATGCCCTGGACGAGGTGGCGGCGGCCTTCCAGAAAGCCGCCGAGAAATACGGTACGGAAACGGTCTGGCCCTATTTCTACGCAGGGACGATGGGGCTCCTCCAGCGGGACAGTATCCATCGCCTGCGGCACACGATGCGCTATTCGCGCCAGCATTCGACCATCTGTACCGGCCTGTCGAAGGCAGGCTGGGTCGCCGGTGTCGGCAAGGCCTACGGCTCCGATACGCGGAATATGGATCAGGCCGACCTGATCGTTGTCTGGGGCGGCAATCCCGTCCATACGCAGGTCAACGCGATGACCCACATTTCCCGCGCCCGGAAGGAGCGGGGGGCGAAACTGGTGGTCGTCGATCCCTACCGGACGCCGACCGCGGCCCAGGCCGACATGCATCTGGCGGTAAAGCCCGGAACGGATGGTGCGCTGGCCTGCGGGGTGATGCATCTCCTCTTCAAGGAGGGGTATGCCGACCGCGATTACATGGCCGCCTACACCGACGATCCGGTGGGGCTCGAGGCGCATCTGGAGAGCCGGGATCCCGCCTGGGCGTCTTCAATCACCGGCCTTTCCGTGGAGGAGATCGTCAGCTTCGCCCGCCTCTACGGGGCGACGGACAATGCCTTCATTCGGGCCGGTTACGGGTTCTCCCGGTCGCGCAATGGTGCGGTCGCGATGCACGCGGTGACCTGTATCCCGACAGTGGGCGGCAAGTGGAAATATCCCGGCGGCGGGATCCTCTACAGCAACAGCGGCCTTTATGACGGGCTCGACAAGACCCTGATCGAGGCGCGGGATGCCCTGGACCCGTCGACCCGGGCGCTGGACCAGACGCGTCTTGGCCCGGTGCTGCAGGGCGACAAGCGCGACATCGGAGACGGGCCGCCGGTGACCGCGATGCTGATCCAGAACACCAATCCCATGATGGTCTGCCCGGATACGAAGGCGGTCCGCGAGGGGTTCTTGCGGGACGACCTGTTCGTCTGCGTGCACGAGCAGATCATGACCGAGACGGCGGCAATGGCCGACATCGTCCTGCCCGCCACGACCTTCCTCGAACACGAGGATTTCTATTTCGGCAGCGCCCACGGCTATCTCCTGGTGACCAAGCCGGTGATCGAGCCTTATGCGGAGGCCCGTCCGAACAACGAGGTCATCAACGGGCTCGCCCGCCGCCTGGGTGTCGAGCATCCGGGCCTGGAGATGACCGGATGGGAACTGATCGACGATTGTCTGCGCCGGTCGGGCCTGCCAGGAGCGGACGAGGCGGCGGCGATGCGCTGGATCGACGGCGGCCTGGGACAGGCGGAGATGAACTTCCAGAACGGCTTCGGTTGGCCCGACGGCCGGTTCCGCTTCAGCCCGGACTGGTCGGCCGTCGGTGCCGCCCCAGAGGGCCTTCCCGTGTGGCCCGATCATTTCGATAACATCGACAAGGCGACGGAAGACCGGCCGTTCCGCCTCGTCACCGCGCCCTCGCGCAGCTTCCTGAACAGCAGCTTTTCCGAGACTCCGGGATCGCGCAGGAAGGAAGCCCGGCCGACCCTCAAACTGCACCCGAAGGCCGCGTCGGACCTGGGAATCGAGAATGGCGACCCGGTCCGTATCGGTAATTCACAGGCGGAAATCGGGCTTCACGCGGAGCTTTTCGACGGAATGCAGCGCGATGTCGTCATCGTCGAGGGCATCTGGCCGAACGCCGATTTCGCCGATGGACTGGGCGTCAACGCGCTGACCAGCACGGACCCAGGGCCTCCATTCGGCGGCGGCGTGTTCCACGACACGTCGGTCTGGGTACGCCGCGGGTAGACTTCGTCAAGAGGCGCGCGTGCCTTGCGGCGGGAAGCCTTGCCCTCGGCACAGGGTCCATTTGTCGTTTATTTTTCGTAAAGAA
>CAYGKX010000296.1:0-1860 GCA_964350225.1 uncultured Rhodospirillaceae bacterium
CCTTGATGAACTTCTTGTTGCGCGGGATGTCGAGGTCCGGGTTCCAGTGGTCGGCCATGACCGCACCGACCGCCGCGTTGCCGATGGCCGGAAGGGTCAGGTGGCTGATCGTCCACATGGTGTAGAGCTTGACCTCCTTGTTCAGGCCGGAGGCATGCCACTGCTTGACGAAGGCGATGCCCATGCCACCCGGCGCGAAGACGAAGACCCCGTCGGGCTTCGCCGCGCGGATGCGCGACAGGTCAGCCTGGAAGTCGGTCTGGCCCAGCTTGTAGAGGATCTCGCGGATGACCTTGCCGCCCTTGTAGGTGCGCTTGAAGCCGGCCGCCACGTCCTTGCCCGCCTGGTAGTTCGGCACGAGGATGATGACCGACTTGGCCTTTTCGCGAGCCACGAGGATGCCGGCCGCTTCCGCCGCCTGGTCGTTCACGAAGGAGGCCGATACGAACAGCGGGTTGCAGCGGCGACCAGCAAGCGGGGTCGGTCCGGCATTGCCGCTGACGACCATCGCGCCGGCGGCGAACGCCTGGCGCTGGACCGCCATCATGACGTTCGACCAGATGATGCCGGCGACGACCTGCACCTTGTCGCGCTGAAGGAATTCCTTGACCGCGGCGACGCCGATATCGGGGCGGAGCTGGTCGTCGGCATAGAAGATCCTGGTCGGCACGCCGCCCAGCTTGTCGCCGTCCCTGGTCCAGCCCTGATGGGTCAGGCCCAGCTTCCAGCCGCGCTCCATCTCCGTCCCGACGAGCGCGCCGCCGCCGGAGGTGGTGTTCAGAAAGCCGATGCGCAGCTCCTGCGCCGCCGCACCGGTGATCGAGAACGCGGCCAGCGCCCCGGCCAGCAATGCCGTTCGAAATCGCATATTTCCTCCCAATCCGGAGCGCGCCAAGCGCCTCCATCTGGTTTGCCTGCCCGGGCCTGGCACAGAAGCCGGCCGGGTCGTGTTGGTTCGTCTGCTGGAAGGGAGCCGTGACCCACCGGTCGTGCCCGGCCACGTTCCACCCCACCCATGAAAATCGACAGTATTCTGTCTATTGGCGCCTGTCAATTCGACAGAATGCTGTCTATATTCGCGGAACGGCCAAAGCAATTTGGCCGCGCGAAACAGAGGGCAAATCGAAAGACCGACTGAAAGGTGAAACCCGGAGCATGACGATCGTCAGGGCCCTACAATGATCAACCGCCTCAATGACACTGACGTTGCCGCGGCAACCAAGGACGACACGACCGCGGAGGTTTCCGCCGGCTCCGGCGCAGGGAATGCGAACGATCCGCCCCAAGGGATCGACCGCGACGAGCCCTTCGACCTATATGATACCCCGGGCCATATGGTCCGCCGGCTGCATCAGATCGTCGTCTCGATGTGCGCGGATCATTGGGGGGAATTGAACCTCAACACCGTGCAATATGGCGCCCTGCTCGCCATCCGCCGCTATCCCGGGATCGACCAGCGAAGCCTGGCCCTGGTCATCGCGCTCGACCGCTCGACGACCGGTACCGTTGTCGAGGCGCTGGAAAAACGCGGACTGATCGACCGGCGGGTCAGCGCGCGCGACCGGCGGAACAAGGAATTGTCGCTGACGGCGGCCGGCGCGGAATTGATGCGCCAGGCCCATCCCATTGCCTGGGAAATCCAGGACCGGCTGCTGAGCCCGTTGAACAAGCGCGATCGGGAGACCTTCGTCCGCCTGATGAAGACCCTCGTCGACGCCCATAACGATGTCTCGCGCGCTCCCTTGGACCCGACCCGGGGGCGGCCGAGATAACCAGCTTGCCAGGTCCGCGTCTTCGACGGCGGGGCTGTACGCAGCTAGAGTGGCAGCGCGTGCGCGTATTTGATCTGGTTCAGCGCGA
>CAYGKX010000296.1:1870-4391 GCA_964350225.1 uncultured Rhodospirillaceae bacterium
GGCAAGGTGGTCAGCTTTTCCTTGATGAATGTCTCATATGCGGCGACATCCTTAACGACCACCCGCAGCATGTAATCGCGCGTGCCTGTCATCAGATAACATTCGAGGACCTCGGGCCACTCGCGCACCGCCGCCTCGAAGGTCTCCAGCAAGTCGGCTGCGTGATTGCTGACCTTGACCTGCGCGAAGACGCTCACGGGGTAACCGGCCTTCGCCTGGTCGACCACCGCCACATACCGTTCGATGATGCCCTTTTCCTCGAGGGCCCGCACCCGCCGCAGACATGGCGATTGGGTGAGCCCGACCGTGTCCGCCAGTTCCTGGTTTGTCATGCGCGCGTTACGCTGCAGCGCGCGCAATATGCGGTGGTCGATCTGGTCCATGTCTTGTCTAGGCAATAATTTCGTCAAACAGCGTATCTTCGCGAAAGATTCCGCTAAAATCTCTTCATTTCAAGCCACAATTCGCAATTTCAAGGGCCTGGCTCCGGTGTAGCGTCTCGCGACCCGAAACAAATGGCCTGGCCATGACCGCAGACACAGTCCCTCCATCGACCACTCCCGCCGCCGCCCCGCCGCTGGACGGTGTCCGCGTACTCGAGATCGGCAGCACCGTCGCCGTGCCGGCCGCCGGCCGGCTTCTCGCCGATTTCGGTGCCGAGGTCATCAAGATGGAGCCGCCGGGCGGCGATCATCTGCGCACCTGGGGCGTCGCCGCCCCCGACGGGACCTCCTGGTGGTTCAAGTCGCACAACCGCGGCAAGCGCTTTGTCGAACTCGACCTGCACAAACCCGAGGACGCGGCGGTCGCGCGCGAGCTGGCGCTGGGCAGCGACGTGGTCCTGGAGAATTTCCGGCCCGGCCGCCTCGCCAAATGGGGGCTCGGCTATGCCGACCTGTCGGCCGCGAAACCGGACCTGATATATGCCTCCATCTCGGGGTACGGACAGGCCGGCCCCTATGCGGAACGGCCCGGCTTCGGGCATGTCGCCGAAAGCATGAGCGGTTTGCGCTACGTCACCGGCTATCCGGACCGGCCGCCGGTGCGCCTCGGCATCTCGGTCGGGGACGAGGTGGCGGGCATGGATGCCGTTATCGGGGTCTTGATGGCTCTCCGCGCGCGCGATCGCGACGGGGTCGGACAGCATATCGACGTCTCGCTCGTCGAGTCCCTTTTCAGCCTGACCGAGGGCATCTACCCGGAGTTTGCCCATACAGGTGTCGTCAGCGAGCGGATCGGCAACCGCAACCTTCGCGCGGCGCCGAGCAATACCTATGAGACGGCCGATGGCCGCTATCTGTCGATCGCCGCCAATTCCGAGCCGATATTCCGCCGCCTCTGCGCTGCGATGGGCAAGCCGGAACTGGCGGAGGATCCTCGCTTCGAGACAAACCAGGGGCGACAGGTGAACGCGCCCGCACTGGATGTCGAGATCGGGCGCTGGATCGGCGGCCTGTCGTTGGAGCGCGCCGCGGATATCCTGAACAAGGCCCAGGTGCCTGCCGGCCCCGTCTATTCCATCGCAGACATCGCCCGCGATCCGCAGTTCCGGGCGGTCGGCGCCCTGGCGCAAGTGTCGGACGAGCGCGGCGGCGAGGTCGCCACACCTGGCATCGTCCCCCGGCTGTCAAACAGCCCCGGCCGGCTGACCCACGCCGCCCGGGACGTCGGCGCGGACCAGGACACGGTCCTCGGATCGCTGCGCAAGCACCGAGGATCGGAGACATGAGCGAGACGGTCACCCTGGTCGACGTCACCCTCCGCGACGGCCTGCAGGACGAAACGGTCATCGTCCCGACGCAGACAAAGGCCGCCATCGCGCACGCCATTGCCGAGGCCGGCATCGACCGGCTGGAAGTGACCTCCTTCGTCAATCCCAAGCGCGTGCCGCAGATGGCGGATGCCGCCGACCTCCTGCAAGCGCTGCCCTCCGGGATCCGGCCCAGCGCGCTGGTCTTCAACAGACGGGGACTGGACCGGGCGACGGATGCCTTCGACGCTGCGGGGTATGCGCGCGACGGCTACGACCTCGTCTTCGTCATATCGGCCAGTCCCAGGCACAGCCGCGACAATGCGAATTGCACCATTGACGAGGCGCTGGACGGTTTCGACGAAGTCGCCGCGGCGGCTCGCGAGGCAGAGGTGGCGGTCGTCGGATCGATCTCCTGTGCCCTCGGCACCCCCTGGGACGAGGAGACGATCACGCCCGAGGCCGTTGCCGGCATTGCCGACCGGCTGGCCAGGGGCGGCGCCCGGGACCTCACCCTTTGCGACACGGTCGGCCGCGCCCGCGCCGAGGATGTTGCAGAAAAGGTCCGGCGAGTGGCGGCGCGAACCGGGCACGTCCCGGGACTTCACCTGCACGATCTCGGCGCGGACCTCTCGGCGGTTCTCGACGCAGGCCTCCCCGAGGGCCTTGCCCGCGGGGGCCTCCTCGTCACAGCTACAGCCGCTGACCGCGACCAGCAGGAGCGCCCTGAAGAGCCGTCGACGCATGCCACGAGTAGGCCACGCCCGGGGC
>CAYGKX010000296.1:4401-5674 GCA_964350225.1 uncultured Rhodospirillaceae bacterium
CCGAGGGGGTTCGCCGGTTCGACGCCGCGCTGAACGGACTGGGCGGCTGCCCGTTCGCGCCGAACGCGCCGGGCAATGTAAACCTTCGCACGCTTGCCGAAGCCTTGTCCGCCCGGGGATACCGGCCGCAGGTACGCCTGCCCGACCTGTCAGCCGCGGAAACCCTCCTGGCCGGGGCGGTCTGGTCCTGAGCGCGCTGCCAAGCGTTTCGGCATGGCGCCTGCGACCGTATTGAATTTTGCAAGCGCTTGCGGGGCGCGTAGGATGATCCCCACATACGAATGGCGCCGCCAATCCGGCGCGCCGCGAGGGACGACCTTCAACCTCCCCGCGACGCCCGGGCATTATGGCCAAGAGGCAAGCCCCTGGAGGAAGACATGAACGAAATGACCCCGAAGCGCGCAGAACGTCCGGCCGCGCCCGGCGCGATGGAAAAAGGCCTGACCCCGAAGATGCTCAACCATGCGGCCTGGGTGACGCACGATGTCGCGGCGACCGCCGACTTCTATACCCGGATCCTGGGCATGGAGCTTGCGAGCACGATCCTCGACGACCAGGTGCCGTCGACCGGCGACGAGTTTCCCTACTTCCATATCTTCTTCCGCATGAAGGACGGCTCCACCCTCGCCTTCTTCGAGTGCACGGCCCTGCCGCCACAGTCGGAATCGTCCCACCCGGCCTACGACGTCTTCAACCATCTTGCGATGGAGGTGGACGGGCCGGAAGAACTGCAGAAATGGCGTGACTGGCTGGTCGAGAACGGCGTCGACGTGATTGGCCCGGTCGATCACAAGGGCATCATCGCCAGCATCTATTTCCACGACCCCAACGGCATCCGCCTCGAGCTCACCACGCCGTTGAACGACGCGTGGAACAAGAAGACGGAGCAGGGTTACAAGGATCTCGACCTTTGGGTGTCGACCAAGGAAAAAGCGATCGCCGAGGGCCGGGACCCGTCCGAGGCGCTGCTCGACCTCATCCGCAAGGTCAAGTCGGACCGCTACGCCGCCAGGGCCGCTTCGTAGGCGGCCTCTCCCGACGATTTACCTGGCCCGCAAGGGGCCAAACGACCAGGCCGGCCCCTTCGAACAGGTGGGCCGGCCTGTTGCATTTGGAACCGATGCCATGCCTTGGCGCTTCATGAGGGTGTGCGTCAATGCAGCGCGCCCCGCCTATCGCCGCTTGACATCGCCCCACCCAAACCGGCACTCCTCAAATTTGATAATCATTCGCATTATCATTCTTAATTAGGACGGCCTTGCAACTGCAGGCC
>CAYGKX010000297.1:0-5620 GCA_964350225.1 uncultured Rhodospirillaceae bacterium
CCTCCTAACGATGCGGGCCGCCCCCCGGAGGCCATCCGGGGGAGCGGCCCGACCGATGCTACTCGAATTCGTCCGGGGTCAATGCCGCCGGGACTTCGGGCACTTCTCCCAGTAGGCGTCGACATGGGCGGTGATGACCTTCTGGGTCGCCTTGATCACCGGCTTGCCGTCCTTGTCCAGAACGACCTCGCGCTTGTACCAGTCCTGGATGGGGAAGCCGTTGACGTTGTACTTGAACGGCCCGCGGACGGATTCGAACTCCTCCTTCCGCATCGCCTTGGCGAGCGGCAGCAGGTTGTCG
Organism: uncultured Rhodospirillaceae bacterium; assembly: GCA_964350225.1. Classification (GTDB taxonomy): domain Bacteria; phylum Pseudomonadota; class Alphaproteobacteria; order Bin65; family Bin65; genus CAYGKX01. The sequence goes on from CAYGKX010000297.1 coordinate 302, forward strand.
ATGTCGATCTTGCCACCGACCTGCTTGACCGCCGCTGCGATCAGCCTGGGCGCGTCATAGGACTGCGCGGCGAAGTAGCTGGGCAGCTGCTTGTATTTCGCGACGTAGCCTTTCACGAACTTCTTGTTGCCCGGGAAGTCGCCATCGGGATCCCAGAAGATCGCGTGCATGGAACCGACGGCGGACTTGCCGATCGCGTTGAGCGTGACATTGTCGACCACCGCGAGCGTGTAGAGCTTGATGGTCTTGCCGAGACCGGCCGCTTCCCACTGCTTGGTGAAGGCGATGCCCATCGCGCCCGGCGCGAAGATGAAGACGGCATCGGGCTTGGCGGCCCGGATACGCGCGATCTCCGCCTGGAAGTCGGTCTGGCCCAGCTTGTACAGAATGCGGCCGGCTACCTTGCCCTTGTAGCCCATCAGGAAGCCCGAGAGCATGTCCTTGCCGGCCTGGTAGTTGGCGCTGACGAGGAAGACGTTCTTCGCGCCGTCCTGCTGGACCAGCGCGCCGGAACTCGCGCCCTGCTGGTCGTTGTTCCACGAGGTCGAGACGAAGTAGGGGCTGCAGAGGCGGCCGGCCATTGGCGACGGGCCGGCGTTGGTGCCGACGATGATCCGCTTCGCCCGGAAGACGGAGCGCTGCACGGCCATCATCACGTTCGACCAGATGATGCCCGAGATGATGTGGCCCTTGTCGGACTGGATGAACTTCCGCGCGACTTCCAGGCCGATCTGCGGCTGCTGCTTGTCGTCGCCGGTGAACAGCGTCGTCGGGACCCCGCCCAGCTTGTCGCCGTCCTTCGTCCAGCCTTCATGTTCCAGGCCGAGCATGAAACCCTTCTGCTGCTGCGTGCCGAGAAAGGCCCCGCCCCCCGTCAGGGTCGTGATGAAGCCGATGCGCAGTTCCAGCGCCTGGGCCGGAGATGTCAGGCACAGGGCGCCGGCCGCGCCAAGCGCCGCGAGTGTCTTTGCAGTGGGTCTCATCGGGTGCTCCGTTGAAGGTCGTTGCCGGGTCGGCGCGCATCTGCCTGCCGGTCCCACGGGGCCAATGGCCCTCCCGTCGGTCGAACTGTTGCGGGAGCCGAGGCGAAGCGCCTAATTTCTAACGTACCCTAGAAAGCCAAAAAAATCCAAAAAATTGACTATTCTGGATTTCAGTTCCGGAACTGGCGGTCAGTCCCCCGCCGCGAAAAGCTCGACCCGGATCTCCTGACCGTCGAAGAAGGGGCAGTTGGACAAGGCGACGATGCAGGGCATGACGGCTTCCAACTCGACATAGTCGCCGGCCCTCGACACCCCGTCTTCGATGACCCAGTGACCCGCCGCGCAGTCGTGGTGGTAGTTCATGAAGAGGTCCATCGTGTCCGGAATGTCCTCGGCACGCAGGTCGTAGCGGGCAACCGCACCGGCGATGATCTCGTGACAGCCGTCCCGCTCCCCCTTGCCCAGGACTTGATAGAGCCGGCGGTTGCACATGCGGCCATGGACGTCGTGCATCCCCTTCACCTCTGCCGTGTCCCCAGTGATGCGCATCATTTCCCGGTTCAGGGTCGACATCAGATAGTCGCCCACATTCAGCCTGTCGCGCGGATGGAAGCGGCCCACGGTCTCCGGGTCGTAACGCGACCGGGAGTAGGAGGTCGAGAGCTTCTCTCGCGGGTTCTCGAGATTGAAAACCGCCATGTCGACGCCATGTTTGCCCCGCATGTCGACGATCCGAACCCTTTCGCCAGGCTGGAGTTCGACGGCGATACCCTCGCTGGGGCCGAGGGTGTGACTGGTTACGGGGTCGGACACGGGAATGCCTCCTTGGACGGTCGCGGATGAGTGTGGAGAGGGGCGGCGCGGTCAGCCCCCGGTGACGAATCGGGCCATGATGACGATCATCACGATCTGCATCACGCCCTGGGATCCAGTGAGATAGATGTAGTACCGCATCATACGGCCGATCCTCGCCCCGTCTGGCGCGGGTTTGCGCAACTCGCGATACACGCGGATGTTGGTCGGCAGCAGGAAGCCGAGCCCCTGCACCGTCAGGACCACCAGGATCGCGATCGCCGCGATCAGCCACCAGCGTTCGGGATAGGGCATGTCGAAGTAGCCCAACTGCTGGGCCAGGAACCAGCCGGAGGTGCCGCCGACGATGGCCAGGGTCGGCATGATGAAGAGCATGCGCGGCACGAGCCGTATGATGAAGCTGCGGCGCGCGCCGGGATCCATGCTGCGCATCACGGGCCCGACGACGAAGCCCATGAAGAGATCGATACCGGTCCACATGACCGCGGTCATCACATGGACGAAATTCAGGAACCAACGGTCGTGGGACAGGATTGCACCAATCATAAGGGCGATGACTGCCCCGACCCAGACGAGGTTGAAGAAATTGATGTCGGGCGGAGCACCCGGTGCGCCGCCACCCGCGGCCGTTGCCGCATCTGCCTGGGCCATTGTCATTCCCCCGCTTCAGGATGTGCGCATCCTAGCGTCGGACATCGCCCCGGTGCGAGCGCCGGATGCATGCCGCCTACCCCGCCAATGGATTTGCCAGCTTGGGCAATCAAGCGTGTGGGGCGCCCCGTGCCGCACGACCGTCGGTCCATTCCAAATTCAAAGTCTCGTTCGACTCTCGCAATTCCCCCGGCTAGCATATCCCCGACGTTGCGTCACATCTGGGAGAGAGGAAATGCGCAAGTTTGTCACGACGGCCGCTGCGGCCGCCCTGTTGGTTGCGGCCGGGTCCGCCCAAGGGCAGGAGCTGAAGATCGGCCATATCAACACCCTCACCGGCCCGCTGTCCCTGCCGGGTATCGAGAACATGCGTGGCTTCATGCTGGGCCTCGAGAGCGTCGGCTGGAAGAAGAACGGCGACACGGTCGGCGGCATCCCGACGAGCGTCTTCGTCGAGGACGACCAGGGCAAGCCAGATATCGGCCTGTCCGTTGCCCGCAAGCTGATCCAGCAGGACAAGGTCGACATGGTCACCGGGATCATCTGGTCGAACGTCCTGATGGCCGTTCAGCGTGACGTCTTCCGCAACAAGCGGATCCTGATCACCACCAATGCCGGCGCGGCGCCGATGTCGGGGCGTCGCTGCAACCCGTTGTTCCTCCAGACGTCGTTCAACAACGACATGTTCACCGAGAGCCTCGGCATCCTGGTGAACCAGCAGGGCATCAAGAACGTCGTCGTCATGGGCCCGAACTACCAGGCCGGCAAGGACCTGATCGCGGGGTTCAAGCGCACATTCAAGGGCAAGGTCGCCGGGCAGATCCTGTTCCAGCTGGGCCAGAAGGACTTCCAGGCGGAGATTACGCGCCTGCGGTCGATGAAGCCGGAAGCGGTCTTCATCTTCGCGCCGGGCGGCATGGGCATCGCCTTCGTCAAGCAATGGGCCGCCTCCGGTCTCGGCAAGACGTCGAAGCTCTACACCGCCGCGCCGGTCGACTGGCTGACCCTGCCCGCCATGGGCGAGGCGGCCGTCGGCTCCTACCACACGATCTTCTGGCCGTCGGATTCGAAGGATCCGGTCAACCAGGAATTCGTCAAGGCGTTCATGGCGAAATACAAGAAGCACCCCTCCATGTACGCCGCCGCCGCCTATGACGCACCGCGCATCATCGATGCCGCCGTCAAAGCGATGAAGGGCAAGATCGACGACAAGCGCGCCCTGTCGAAGGCGCTCCGTCACACCCCGTTCAAGTCGGTGCGCGGAAAGCTCGCCTTCAACGTGAACGGCTCGCCGATCGAGAGCTGGTACCGCCGCGAGGTCGTCATGGGCTCCGACGGCAAGCCGACCCTTGTGACGAAGGGCGTCGTCGTGCCGGACATGAAGGACAGCTACTGGCAGAAGTGCCCGGAGAAACAGCGTCTGTAGACGCCCAAATCCGGTTTCGAACGGAACGCGCGGCACCCTACGGGGGTGCCGCGCGTTATCGTTCGGACGACCGGCGAATATCGGATGCGTCCCTATCTCCCGCGACAAAATTGCGGTAGCATGTTGATCCGACGGGAGAATTCGCCATCGACGCAAGACCGCACGTCCGGCTCGCCCTCTTCCTGCTGCTTGCCGCGGCGGTACCCGCCGAACGCGCATGGGCCGCGCCAGACTGCCGGTGCCGCTATTTCGGTCAGTATTTCGGCCTGGGCGAGACGATTTGCATGCGCACGTCCAGGGGCATGATGCGGGCGATGTGTACGCTCAACCAGAATGTCACCTCCTGGGAAATCACCAAGCAGCCCTGCCGTCCTGTCAGCCGCCTGACACCCCAAGATCCGCTAGGCAGACGGCCGGGCGGGAGGGCGGACCGGCGCGCGGGCGGGCCGGCAGGCGTTCCAACGAGCGATCCGACCACCGGAAAACGGCCAGACGGTCGAACCATCCTGCGTCCCATACGTTTCGTTCCCTGACACCCGAGTGCACGGGCCGGTCGCGGCGTTTCTCCCAGGGGCCTGTCCCCCGGCGGGAAGAACCCGGAGACGGCCGCGTGCAGAGCCGAACAGGGAGCCCCCCATGTCCGACAATGTCTACCGCATCATCGAAGTCGCCGGATCCTCCACGGAGAGCATCGAAGGTGCTATCCAGAATGCGATCTCGCGCGCCGGAGAGACGCTCGAACTGCTGCGCTGGTTCGAGGTCACAGACACCCGCGGCCATATAGAAAATGGCCGGGTCGCCCATTATCAGGTGACCGTCAAGATCGGCTTCACCCTCAAAGACTGACCCTCCGCCGCGCGGGCGCCACCACCCCGCCATCCACGCCTTATGCACCGCGTTAACGCGGGATTAAGGGGTCACCCTCTTCCTTCTCTTCGTGAATTCGGACCAAGGCCGCGCCCAGCGTCGGCCGGACTACGAGAGGGGAGAGATCATGATCGAAAAATTCGGGCCGCGTGCAGCGGCCCTTGCGGCCGTGCTGGCACTCGGTGCGGGCTGGTCGGGGAGCGCTTTGGGCCAGGTCCGGGGCGACACCGCCGTTACCACACCGGTGAACCGGGGCGCCTTCTACTGGTCCTTCGGTGCCTCCGGTGGGGTGCAGCATATGCCCAAATGGAGCTACGGGCAGAACTTCAGGGTCACCGAAGATTTCAGCCAGCAGATGTTCAACGTCACCATCGAGGACCTGGGATCGGCCTTCGACTACGATCCCAAGGTGCCCGGCGGCGGCCCTGCCTTTGCGGTTGGATACGCGCTCGACAAGCGCACCTTCCTCGGACGGATCGGGGCGAAGCCGAGTATCGAGTTCGGTCTCTGGACCTTCTTCGGCAAGACGACCCAGTCCGCCTCGACGACGGGCATCGCGGACGAGTTCTCCGAACTGGG
>CAYGKX010000298.1:0-2436 GCA_964350225.1 uncultured Rhodospirillaceae bacterium
GGCTACAAGGCGCCGGAGGAGATCGTCTTCCTCGACGACATGCCGCTCAACCCGACCGGCAAGGTCGACCGGGCCGCCCTGAAGGCCAGTGCCGACCGGGAGGCTGCCTGACGCGGCAGAGGTCGGATCGCCGGCCGGCAGCTTGCCAAAGCCACCGACGACGTGCGTAATCCGACGCCTCGAGCGAGACGATCCGCCAACGGAGTGTGAGCATGAACAAGATGGATGGTGGCTGTCTGTGCGGCGCGATCCGCTACTCGACCGCTGCGGAACCGGTCTTTACCGCGATTTGCCATTGCACCCACTGCCAGAAGCAGACCGGCAGCAGTTTCTCCATCGTTGTCGCCGTCCCGACCGCCGCCCTCGCCATCGAGGGGGAGCCCGGCATATTCGAGGGCACGGGCGACAGCGGGCACCGCATCCGGCGGCAATTCTGCCGCGACTGCGGATCGCCGATCGTCACCACGGGCGAAGCGCTGCCGGACATGTCCTTCGTCAAGGCCGGAACGCTGGACGATACCGGCTGGCTGAACCCGACCTTCGATATCTGGTGCAGCAGCGCCCAGCCCTGGACGTTCATCCCGCCGGAGCGCAAGACGTTCGAGAAGGGACCGGCCTGACCTCTCGCGGCCCGACCGCCCTGAACGGAAAAACGGGTCGAGCCGGGGCGACGGAGTAGTTCCGATGGTCTATACAGCCTCGCGATGACCGATCTCTCCAGCGCCCATCACCAGAAACCGACGCCGGAAGCCAGACCCGCCGACAGTGGCACAGACCGCGGCACCGACCACGGTACCGACCGGCTGGCATTCGGGCTGCTCTTCGTGGTGCCGGTGCTTCTGGCAAGCAACATGCTCGCCGCGCGCGCGGCGGCAGGCTCGGTGCCGCCCGTGTCGCTCGCCCTCGGCCGCTGGATGGTCGCGGCACTGGTGCTGCTGCCCTTCGTTGCGCCCGCCGTCTGGCGGCAACGGGCCGCGCTGAAACGCGAATGGCTCGACCTGCTCATCCTGGGCGCGATGGGCATGGGGGTGTGCGGCGCCTTTGTCTATATCGGCGCGGAAACGACGACCGCCACCAACATCGGCCTTCTCTATTCCTTCTCCCCGGTCGCGATTATCCTCGTCTCGGCGATGCGTTTCGGCGACCATCTCTCCGCGACGCAATATGCCGGCGTGGCGGCGGCCGTGGCCGGCGTCGTGGTCATCATCGCGCGGGGCGACGCGGCGGTCCTGTTCGGCCTGGAATTCGTCGTCGGCGACCTCTGGATCGTCGCGGCGGCGATCGGCTGGGCGATCTACAGCCTGATGCTGAAGCACCGGCCGAGCGCCTTCTCGACCCTGGTCCGCTTCTTCGCCATCGCCGTCGGCGGCGTCATCGTTCTGGCCCCTTTTGCCGTCTGGGAAGCCATGGCCGGAAATCCCACCCCGGCAACCTGGGACACCCTGGGCTGGTACCTCTTTCTCGGCATCGTGCCGGGGGTCGGTGCCTACTGGATCTACGGTTTCCTGGTCGACCGGCTGGGTCCGGGCAAAACCGGCCTGACCCTCTATCTCATCCCGGTCTACAATGGCGTCCTCGCCTGGGCGATCCTGGGCGAGACGATCAAATGGTATCATCTGGCGGGCGCGGCCCTGGTCCTGCCCGGCCTCTATTTCGCGACGCGCCAGCGCGCCCGGTCGTAGGCGGCACGCCCGTCCCGGCCACCTCCCGAACCCGCCAGCCCCGGGGCCGGCGCCCCCGCCGCTCTACAGGAAGTCCCTCAACATCGCGACCAGCGGCTTGTCCGCCGGCGGCATCGGATGGTCCGCGAGCCGCAACGGCTGCACCCACTTGAGAGCCTGTCCCTCGAGAGGACGGACGGTCCCTTCCCATTTCCGGCAGAGATAGAGCGGCATCAGGAGGTGGAAGTCATCGTAGGCGTGGGAAGCGAAGGTGAAGGGGCCGAGGCAGCTTGCCGTCACATCGATGTCGAGCTCTTCCTTGAGCTCGCGGATCAGGGCCTCCTCTGGGGTCTCTCCCGGATCGACCTTTCCGCCCGGGAACTCCCACAGTCCGGCCATCGCCTTGCCTTCCGGCCGCTGGGCGATGAGAACCCGGCCGTCTGGATCGACCAGTGCGACGGCGGCAACGAGGACGATCGGCCGCTCAATCATCGCCGCCCCCGGCCGGCGCAAGACGCTCGAACAGGTCCACCTCCCGGTCGCCGCCGCGCGCCGGTGCGGGAAACACGCCGCGCCCGCAAGGGCTGAAGCCGCAACGTTCGAGGACCCGCCGGGACGCGTCGTTGCCCGGGAAGACGCTGCTCAGGATTCGGTCGGTCGCGAAGTGATCGAAGGCGAACGGCACCAGCGCGCCGACCGCCTCGGTCATGAAGCCATGACCCCAGTATGGCTTGCCGAGCCAGTAGCCGATCTCGACGGGCCGCTCGTCGCGATG
>CAYGKX010000298.1:2446-5608 GCA_964350225.1 uncultured Rhodospirillaceae bacterium
ACCCGGCCATGCCGACCATTCTACCGCCCGATACCGCTTCGTCTTTGGGAAGCAGGACAAAGGGCCTGGGCACATCGCCGGCGGTCATCGTCTCGTACCAGGCGTAGCCGTCCGCCAGCCTGTAGGGATAGGGGATCGCCGCTGTCTTCAGCGCGACATCGGGATCGCCCGCCAGATCGACGACGCGCGGGATGTCGGCGCGGGTCAGAGGCCGAAGGATCAGCCGCGCCGTCGTCAGCTCCGGCCCGCGGGCCGCGCCGTCAGCTGGGATAGTCGGCATTGATGCTGATATAGCCGTGGGTCAGGTCGCAGGTCCAAACCGTCGCCTTGCCCCGGCCCTTGCCCTCGCGGGCGCCGACATCGACGTCGATGACGATCTCCCGCCCCTTCATGTAGTCGGCGACAGGACCTTCGTCATAGTCGCCCCGGACGCGCCCGCCTTCGGTAATCGGAACGCCGCCGATGGCGATCTCCAGCCGGTCGCGATCCGCTTCCTCGCCCGACTTGCCGACAGCCATGACGATGCGTCCCCAGTTCGCGTCTTCTCCGGCGATCGCCGTCTTGACCAGGGGGGAGTTGGCGATGGCGAGGCCGATCCGCCGTGCCGCCTGGCGAGAGGTCGCGCCCGTGACGTTGATCGTCACGAACTTCTGCGCCCCCTCCCCGTCTTTTGCGACGAGCTGGGCAAGTTCGATCAGCAGATCGTCGAGCGCCTTCCGGAAGGCGCGCAGCCTGGGATCGTTGATGTCCCTGATCTTCGGCTGCCCGGGCGCCTGGCCGGTCGCGGCGAGAAGCAGCGTGTCGCTGGTCGAGGTGTCGCCATCGACCGTGATCGAGTTGAAGCTTCTGTCCGCGCCGCGGGCGAGCAGGCTTTGGAGGACATTCGGCGGGATTGCCGCATCGGTGAAGACGAAGGCGAGCATCGTCGCCATGTCCGGCGCGATCATGCCCGACCCCTTTGCGAACCCGTTCAGCCGCACCGTCGCGTCGCCGATCTTCGTTTCGCGCGTGGCGAGCTTGGCGAACGTGTCGGTCGTCATGATCGCATCGGCCGCCGGGCGCCAGCCATCCTCCGACAGGTCGCCGTAAAGACCGGGGAGCGCCGCCGGAATGTGGTCCTTCGGCACCGGCTGCCCGATCACCCCGGTCGAGGCGACATAGACCTCTGTCGCCTTGCACCCGACGAGTTCCGCCGCACTGGCGACCGTCAGATCGACCACCTCCACACCCGCCTTGCCGGTGAAGGCATTGGAGTTGCCCGAATTGACGACAATGGCCCGGCCACGGCCGCGACTGCGGCGCAGCGCTTCCCGGCACCAGAGGACGGGCGCGGAGCAGGTGCGCGACCGGGTCAGGACCCCGGCCATCGACGTGCCCTCGGCAAGCTCCGCCATCATCAGGTCGGGTGTCTTGCGTTTCTTGAGACCGGAATGAATGCCGAAGAGGCGGACGCCCGCCACCGGCGGCAGGCCGTCGGGCACCGGCGGTGCCAGCGGAGATATTTCCATGTCAGTCTCGCGGCGCGCCCCTGTCGGGCACGGCCGTCATCCCGGCCGTGCCCCGCGCCCGCGCCCTTCTGTCGGACGACCGATGACGACTATTTGTCGCCGGTCTTCTTGTCGTCCTTGGTGTCGTCTTTCTTCTTCGTATCGGAGCTGGTGATGGGCGAACCGTCCATCTTGAAGCGCTCGATCTTCGCCTTCTTGCGCTCGGCGTTGAGCGCCTCGGCCTCGATCTTCTCGGCCAGATCGGCACGCAGCTGCGCCTTGACCTTCTCGAACGGCGGCGCCGGTTTGGTGCGCTTGTCGGTCACCAGGATGACGTGCCAGCCGAACTGGGTCTGGACCGGCGTCTTGGTGAACTCACCCTTTTTCATCGCGTAGGCCGCCTCGGCAAAGGGCTTCACCATCTGTCCCTTCTCGAAGTACCCGAGATCGCCGCCCCGCTTGGCCGACGGGCCCTTCGAGTGGGCACGGGCCAGCTTGTCGAAGGAAACGCCCTTCTCCAGCTCCGCGATGATCTCCTGCGCTTCCTTCTTGGTTTTGACCAGGATGTGGCTGGCCTTGACCTCTTCCGCGCCCTTGTACTTCTTGACGAACTCCTCGTAGCGGGCCTTCAGCGCCGCATCCGTCACCTTCTCGTCGACCATCTTGTTGACGTAGGCGCTGTAGAGGAGCTGCTGCTCGAGCTGCGCCAGACGCTTTTTCAGCGCCGGGTCATCCTGCAGTTTCGCCTCGCGCGCCGCCTTGGCCATGACCCGGATCGCGATCAGACGCTCGAGGAGCGGCTGGTACAGACGCTCCACCGGAATACGGCGATAGCGCGCCGGCAGCGAATCGTAGAGTTCCTTGACCGCAGAGAGATGGATCTTCTCGCCGTCGATGATGGCGACGACGGGATCCTTGCTGTCAGGCGTCTTGTCCTGGGCGATCGCGGGTGTCGCGGATCCCGCGCCGACGGCCACCATAAGGGCCAGGGCGGTGACGGTTGCCTTCGTGAATCGCATGCTTCTTTCCTTCCTCGCCGGCGCTGGGTGTCCGGACGTTTCCTGATCCTCCGCCGGGTCGGCCGCCCGGGGTCACGCGCGCCGGCAGGGGGAACAGCCCCGTTGCCTGGTCCGTACGAATCGCAACCGGAAGATACGGTGCGCGGATCATACGGATATTTGCCGCGAGCCCAAGCGTGAAAGCGCCGATCCGGCTTATGTGAAAGCCTCGTGAGCGCCCCCCGATGCGGCGGAGCGCGCGTTGACAGGGTGTGACGGTCCCCCTATGTCTCTCGTCCGGTAACCGGTATGATCCCGATATATCCCGCCATCTCGGCAATTTCGAGGCACGAATGCTCGGCTCGCTCGCCCGCAAAATCTTCGGCTCGGCCAACGAACGCTATGTGACCCGCCTTCAGCACCTCGTCGACAAGATCAATGCGACGGAGCCTGAGGTCGAAAAACTGTCCGACGAGGAACTCGCGGCAAGGACGGACTGGCTGCGCGGACGGCTGAAAGCCGGCGAGAAGCTCGACGACATCCTGGTCGACACCTTCGCCACGGTGCGCGAGGCGGCGAAGCGCGTCCTGGGCGAACGGCACTATGACGTCCAGCTGCTTGGGGGCATCGTCCTGCACCGCGGCTCGATCGCCGAGATGATGACGGGGGAGGGCAAG
>CAYGKX010000299.1:0-3521 GCA_964350225.1 uncultured Rhodospirillaceae bacterium
ACGGGGTCGGAGGGAGTCACGGTCGACGGCACCCTGACAGCGACGGTGTCACTGGGCGGCGGTGCGGCCAGCCTGACCATCGGCGCGTCGGGATCGGTCGTCGGCGACATCGACATGGGCGACGGCGACGATACGGTGACCCTGACCATCGGCGGCACCCACACCGGCGCGCTGGACGGCGGGGCGGGCGACAATACCCTCGTTCTCCAGGGCACGTCCGGCAGCGGCACTCTGGCGTCGACGGACATCACCAATTTCACCGAACTCACGAAGGCCGAGGACGGGACCTGGACGGTTACCGGCGATATCGACGTCCACACCATCGCGGTCGACGGCGGCACCCTGATCCTCGGCACGACGAGCGATCCGACGACGGCGACGACGACCGTCGGCGTGACCATCGGTACCGGCAGCACCGGCGCGACCCTGGAGATTGTGTCCGGCAGCACGCTCTCGACGCCGACGATAACCGGCGGGAGCGGCGCCGACACGCTGACGGTCGAGGGCGGCCTGACGGTCACGGACACCGGCTCTTCCCTTGGCGCCGGGTCCGACATTCTCACCATCGGCGCGGCGGGCAGCGTTGCCGGCGATCTCGACCTGGGCGCCGACGCCGATACCGTCACCATCACGACCGATGGCACGACGAGCTCGGCGATCGTCGGCACCCTGGCCGGGGGCAGCGGCACCGACAGCTTCGTGCTGACGGGCGCCGGCGCCGGAAGCTTCGACCTGTCGAGCCAATCCGGGTTCGAGATCCTCGACGTGACCGGCGGGGACTGGACCCTCAGCGGGAGCGGCACCTTCGAGACGGTCAATCTCATCGCGGGCAGCCTGACCCTGGCAGCGGGGGCGACCCTCGACGCGACGTCGACAGCGAGCACCGACGTTGCGCTGAACACCACCTACAACGTCTCCGGAACGCATACCGAATCGGGCACGACGACCGTCGCGGGGACCCTGAACATCCTGTCCGGCGGGCTCTATACCACGACCGGAACCACAACCATCGACGGCGGCACCCTGTCGATCGCCGCCGGCGGTAACTTTACATCGACGATCGGGATCGGCGGCAGCGCTGGCGCCGACACACTGGAGATCCAGGGCACAGCGACCCTGGGCGCGGCGGTCGATCTGGGCGACGGGACGGACGCCTTCACCCTGGGTGCCGGCGGGTCCATCGACCAGAACGTGGCGCTCGGCGCCGGCGACGACACCTTCAACCTGGAGGCAGGCGCGACGGTTTCGGTGACGGTCGACGGCGGCGCCGATACAGACACCCTGAACCTCACGGGGTCGAGCAACGACACGCTGAATCTCACCAACATCGTCAATTTCGAAGTACTGTCAAAAAGCGGCAGCGGCACCTGGACGCTGGACGGCGCGACGACGTTCGACAGCCTGACGGTCGCGGAAGGCACCCTGGTTCTCGACGCGGGGGCCACCCTGACGCTGACCGGCGCCGCAGGCACGACGGTCGCGAGCGGTGCGACCTACCAGGTGTCGGGCGACCATATCCATACCGGCGGCGGCACGACGACGGTCGCGGGGACACTCGAGATCCTGTCCGGCGGCAGCTATTCGCCGGACGGCGGGACGATCACGATCGACGGTGGGACGCTTTCGGTCGCCGACGGGGGCGAGATATTGTCCGGCGGGACCACGTTCACCATCCAGGGCGGCGCGAACAGCGACACGGTGATCGTGAACGGGTCCGTCGGCGTCGGCACCGGCATTACCGTCGACCTGGGCGCCGGGGACGACGTGCTGACGGTTGGCGCCACCGGCGTTCTGGTCGCCGCGCCCGATCTGGGCGACGGTGACGACACGTTCAACCTGGAAACCGGCGGAACGGTCTCCGGTGGCGTTTCGGGGGGTGCGGACACGGACACGATCAACCTCACCGGCTCCGGCACTGCGACGCTGGACCTGGACCAGGTCACGGACTTCGAGATCCTGAACAAGTCGGGCACCGGCGACTGGACCGTGACGGGGACCGAGACCTTCACGTCGGCCGATATCAGTGGCGGCAGCGTTACCATCGGCAACGGCGCGACGGGCAACGTGACGGTCTCCGGCGACCTCGCCCTGGACGACACGACCGTTACCGTAAATGACGGGAGCATGCTGACCGCCGACACGATCACGGGCGGCGATGCCGGCGTGGTCCTGACCACCCAGGGCACCGGCAGCCTCGCGGTGACGAACGCCATCTCCCTCGGCGCGGGGGTCGATGGGATTTTCGTCCTTACATCCAGCAGCCTGTCGGCGAGCTCGATCGGCTTCGGCGCCGGCGACGATCTGATGACCATCCAGACCGGCGCGACCCTCACCGTTTCGGGCACCATCGACGGCGGTATCGGCACCGACACGCTTGCACTGACCGGATCCGGCACGGGCACGTTCGGCGCGGGGACTGTGACGGGCTTCGAGGTCCTGAATGTCTCCGGCGGCGGCACCTGGACGCTCACCGGCACGCAGACCTACGAGACCATCGGTGTCGTCGCCGGCACGCTCAACATCGGCAACGGCGCGACCGCGGATATCGAGGCGACGACGTCGATGATCATCGATGGCACAGCCCTCAACGTCGCCGACGGCAGTTCCCTGACGGCGCCGACCCTGACGGGCGGCACGGGCCCGGAGGCCGTCACGGTCGACGGCACCCTGACGGCGACCGTTTCGCTCGGCGACGGCATGGACAGCCTGACCATCGGCGCCACCGGCTCTGTCGTCGGTGACATCTCGATGGGCGCCGGCAACGACACGGTGACCCTGACCATCGGCGGCACCCACACGGGGGCGCTCGACGGCGGCACGGGCGACGATACCCTCATCCTGGAGGGCACCTCCGGCAGTGGCACCCTCGCCTCGACGAGCATCACGAACTTCAACGACATCATCAAGAACGAGGCCGGGACCTGGACGATCACCGGCGACATCGACGTCCACAGCATCACGGTGAACGGCGGCACGCTGAACCTGGGCGAGACCGGCGACCCCTCCGCCGCGACGGTCACGACCGCTGTTACCATCGACGGCGCCACACTCCTGATCGAAGCGGGCAGCTCGCTCGAAACCCCGACCCTCACGGGCGGCGCCAACGCCGACACCCTGACGGTCGAGGGCGCCCTTACCGTCACCGGGACGAGCGGCCTTGCCCTGGGCGCGGGCAACGACATTCTGACGGTCGGCAGCGCCGCATCCATCTCGGGCGACGTCTACATGGGCGACGATGACGATACGGTCACCCTCACTACCGGCGCGAGCCTCAACAGCTCCGTCTTCGATGGCGGCGACGGGACCGACGCGCTCATCCTCTCAGGCACCGGGACTGGCCTCCTGGACGGCGGCACGATCTCCAGTTTCGAGACCCTGACCAAGCAGGACGACGGGACCTGGCAGGTGACCGGAACCGTCGGGTTCGAAACCCTCGCGGTGAACGGCGGCGTGCTGGAACTGGGGGACGGCAGCGGGACCACCGCCACGGTGACGGCCAGCGCCGGGACCACGATCGACAG
>CAYGKX010000299.1:3621-5608 GCA_964350225.1 uncultured Rhodospirillaceae bacterium
GTGACGATTTCGACACGCTGACCCTGACAGGCACCGGTGACGACACCCTCGATCTCGACCTGATCCAGAATTTCGAGAAGCTGGTCAAGACCGACAGCGGCACCTGGCGCCTCGTCGATGCGACCACCTTCACCAGCCTCGACCTAGAAGAAGGCCTGCTGGTTCTGGAGGATGGTGCCAGCCTGGACATCACCGGGACATCCGCGGGCGATACGGTCATCTCCGGCACCTATGACGTTTCCGGGACCCATACCAGCGCCGGGCCGACGACCCTCGGCGGCACCATCAACGTCGGTGCGACCGGCTCCTACAACACGGTCGGGACCACCTTGGCCGGGGACAGCCTCGTCACGATCGCGGACGGGGGCGCGTATGTCGACACCGGCTCGATCTCGGAGACCACCGCCAGCGCGAACCAGTTCACGGTCGATGGGCTGCTGCAGGTCGCCGGCTCGATCGACCTGGGCGACGGCGCGGACCGGATCGACGTTGGCGGCGCCGGCACCGTCACCGCTGCGTCGGTTTCGATGGGCGCCGGCGCGGATGTCGTGACGATCGCCACCGGCGGCAACTGGAGCGGCGACCTCGACCTCGGCGACGGCGAGAACGGGTTCGAGAATGACGGCACCTTCACCGGCAGCGTGACGGGCGGAGCCGACTCCGACCTCTTCAGCAATCTAGTCAACGGCACAATCTCCGGCACCGTCGACCTCGGCGGGGGCGACGATACCGGGACCAATCTCGGCGAGATCGCGCTCGACCTGATGCTGGGCGCGGGCGAGGACAGCTTTGTCAATGCCGGCACCATCGCGGGGAATGTCGACCTGGGCGCCGACGACGACACCTTCGTCCTCGTCACCGGCGGCAGCATTGGCGGGACCCTCGACGGCGGCGGCGGAACGGACATCCTGGTCCTCGCCGGAACTGGCAGCCAGGGGTTCAACCTGTCGAGCCTCGTGGAAATCGAGACGATCGACAAGCGGGACTCCGGGACCTGGACGCTCACCGGATCGGCCTCGGTCGACAACGTCATCGCACGCGCCGGGCGGCTGGTCCTGGATGTCGGCGCGACGCTCGCGGCGCCGACGACGACGATCATGGGCGGCGCGCGGATGGACGTGGACGGGGAACTGACTGGTGACATGGATGTTGAGGCCAACGCGCAGGCCTTCGTGACCGGCACCGTCACCGGCAACGCCTCCGTGTCAGGCTTCCTCCAGAATACGGGCGCGATCACCGGCACGACGACCGTACTCGCCGGCGGTTTCCTGCAGGGCGGTTCGACCTTCGGGTCGATCGACAACGTGGCGGGCGTCGTCTCGCCCGGTGTCTCGGGCGACGTGATCAAGACATTCATCCTGTCGGGGAACTATTCCCAGGGCGCGGGCGGCGAGTTGCGCATCGACATCGACCCGACGGCCGGAAACGACCGGATCAACGTCGCCGGCACGGCGACGCTGGGCGGCGCCCTCACCGTCCAGATCCTGAACGCCGTCGCCGCCGGGTCCCGCTACACCGTCGTCAGCGCCGACAGCGGCCTGATCGGCGACTTCGACGACATCACCGTTACAGGCGCCCAGGTCCTGTGGGAGACCCAGATCGTCGGCAACCGGGACTACGACATCGTGTTCTATACCTCGCCGTGGGTCCTTCTTGAGACGCCGGGGCTGAACGACAACCAGCGCAATGTCCTGCGCAGCATCGCCGTCAGCCTGTCCGACGGCGACGCCTCGTCCGACCTGGGGCAGATCGCGATCCAGCTCTCGCAGACCTCCGACCTTGGCCAGGCGCTGAACCAGTTGAGCAGCGAGCCCTTCGACGCCTTTACCACGTCCCTGATGGCGAGCGGCCGCATGTTCGGCACCCAGGTGACGAGCCGGATCGAGGCCCTGCGCTGCGGTGCGCTCGGCGCCTCCTCGCCCTTCTGGCGCTCTCATATCGCGGCAACCACCGATACCGCGAGCGCCGCGGAGGTGGCCGGCGCGGA
>CAYGKX010000300.1:0-455 GCA_964350225.1 uncultured Rhodospirillaceae bacterium
CTGGACCTGCCGCTCGGTTTCGGTGTCGAGCGCCGAGGTCGCCTCGTCGAGCAGCAGGATCGGCGCGTTCTTCAGGATGGCGCGGGCGATGGAGACCCGCTGCCGCTGCCCGCCCGACAGCTTCGCGCCCAACCCGCCGACATGGGTGTCGTAGCCATTCGGCAACCCCAGGATGAAGTCGTGGGCGGCGGCGGCCTTGGCGGCGGCGACGATCTCCTCCTCGCTCGCCCCGGGCTTGCCGTAGGCGATGTTGGCCCGGATCGTGTCGTCGAAGAGGCTGGTCTCCTGGCTGACCAGCCCGATCGCCTGGCGGAGGGAGGCGAAGGTCACATCGCGTACGTCGGTCCCGTCGATCGTGACCTTGCCTGCCTGCACGTCGTAGAAGCGGGGGATGAGGTTCAGGACCGTCGTCTTGCCGGCGCCCGAAGGACCGACCAGGGCCACTGTCTTGCCGG